>DAHWNE010000015.1 GCA_027340195.1 Acetobacteraceae bacterium
GGCAGCAGCCCGGCCAGCAGAGCCGGCCCCTTCCCCACCGGGAGCAACCCGATCGCGATCGCGAGCAAGGTCACCGCGGTCAGTGCGTTCGCCGCGCGAGCCACGTACAACAGCACGAGCGGTCCGGCGCCGAATGCGCGCGCGATCGCGATCCCCGCCGCTTGCGGCAGATATGCCAGCGGCGGATAGACCGCCGCCCCGGTGAAGTCCACGAATTGTTGCCGTCCAGGATCGAGCGGCATCGCGCGAAGCGCCGCGCTGCGGGTCAGTGGGGCGGGCGACGCGCGGCGTACCGCCAGGATGGCGTCCGTACCGAGGCATCTCCGCACCAGTGCCGGCAGCGATGCTGGAAGCCGAGCGCCGGCGACGCCGTCCCGAACCTCGGCGCGCAATTCCCCCTCGCTGATCTGATACGCCCGCTCGAAATGCTGCGCCTCATCGGGGACCTGGAACGGCGGCGTCAGAATCACCAGCGGCAACGTGCCGAGCAGGCCCGCCACAAGGCACAACAGCATCGGGAGCGACCAGACCGCCTCCGGCCGATGTTGGATCGGTCGGGGTTTCAACGCTTTGCTACACCGACCACACGCGGCAGCCCCAGCAGCGGATGGACCGCCCGCGTCGGCACCCCCGCCACGTCGAAGGTCAGGAACGACAGCAGCAACTGCACCCCCAGAATGACCGGCAAGCCGGCCAGCATCACCGTCCCCGTGCTGGCGGTCACTCCGGTCGCATCGCTGCGCGCCCAGGCATGGGCGCCGAACACGCCCCCGAACAGCAGCAACACCACCCCCGCCACGAGCTGCACCGAGGCGATCGAGAAATCCCGCAGGAAATAGCGATAAAATATCCGCCGGCCGAGGTTCATCAGGTTGCGCGCCAGGAACGGCAGCAGAATCCGCCCGATCCGCAGGCTGCTCGGCGCGTCGCCATAGACGGCGGTCATCGGCACATCCAGCACCAGCCCGCGCAGCGTGCCGATGCGGAACAGCATGTCGGATTCGAAGAAATACCGCCGCGCGATCTTCCCCAGCGGCAATTCCCGCAACAGCGCGGCATGGATGGCGGTGAAGCCGTTGGTCGGATCGAAGACGTTCCAGTATCCCGAGGACAGCTTGGTCAGGAACGACAGCGCGATGTTGCCGAACAGCCGCGCCGGCGGCATCGCGCCCGCGTCCTCGAGATTGTAGAACCGGTTACCCTTCGTGTAGTCAGCGCGGCCTTCCAGGATCGGCGCCACCAGGCGGGGGATCAGCGCCGGATCCATCTGCCCGTCGCCGTCCAGCTTGACCACGATCTCCGCCCCGTCGGCCAGGGCGCGCGCGTAGCCGGTCATCACCGCCCCGCCGACCCCCTGATTCTCCTGGTGAACCAGAACCTGCACCCGCGGGTCTCCGCATGACGCCAGCAGATGCTCCCCTGACTGCTCGGGGCAGGCGTCGTCCACCACATAGATCAGATCCACCTCGGGGCCGATCGCGCCCACCACCGCGGGAAGCTGGGCCCGTACCCGGAACGCCGGAATCACCACCGCGACGCGCGCGGCTCCGGCGGCGAGCCGATCGGCGGCATCGACCAAGGGCGGCGGAAGGACGGCCAGCATGGCGGGTTCCCGGCGGTTTCCCCCATCCTGGACAACTCGGGGTGACAATCGGCTTTCAACCCCCGGATCGCTCGCCCTTCCCCGTCCGCGCCCGAGCCGCTACACCTTGCCTGCCCCGACGCCCGGGCGCCAACGAAGGGAGAGTCCGCCATGGACGACGTCGTCATCGTCTCCGCCGCCCGCACCCCGGTGGGCAGCTTCGCCGGCGCCTTCGGTGCCGTCCCCGCCCATGTCCTCGGCACCGCCGCCATCGAGGCCGCGGTCACCCGCGCCGGCCTCACCCCGGCCGATATCGACGAGGTCATCCTCGGCCAGGTGCTGGCCGCCGGCGAAGGCCAGAACCCGGCCCGCCAGGCCGCCCGCGCCGCCGGCCTGCCGGACGCCAAGACCGCCTTCGGCATCAACCAGGTCTGCGGCTCCGGCCTGCGCGCGGTGGCGCTGGCCGCCCAGCAGATCCGCACCGGCGAAAGCGCCATCGTCGCCGCCGGCGGCATGGAAAGCATGAGCACCTCCGCCCACGCCGCCTATCTGCGCGCCGGCACCAAGATGGGCGCCGTCGAGTTCATCGACACCATGCTGAAGGACGGGCTGTGGGACGCCTTCCACGGCTACCACATGGGCACCACCGCCGAGAACGTCGCCCGCAAGCACCAGATCACCCGCGAGGAGCAGGACGAATTCGCCCTCGGCTCGCAGAAGAAAGCCTCCGCCGCGCAGAAGGCCGGCCGCTTCAAGGACGAAATCGTCCCCGTCACCGTCAAGGGCCGCAAGGGCGATACCGTCATCGCCGATGACGAATACATCCGCCACGACGCCAGCATCGAGACCATGGCCAAGCTGCGCCCCGCCTTCAGCAAGGACGGCACGGTGACCGCCGGCAATGCCTCCGGCATCAATGACGGTGCGGCGGTGCTGGTGCTGATGTCGGCCGCCGAGGCGGCGAAGCGTGGCCTCACCCCGCTCGCCCGCATCGCCGCCTTCGCCACCGCCGGGGTGGACCCGGCGGTGATGGGCACCGGGCCCATTCCCGCGACGCGCAAGGCGCTGGCCCGCGCCGGCTGGAAGACCGACGACCTCGACCTGATCGAAGCCAACGAGGCCTTCGCCGCCCAGGCCATCGCCGTCAACAAGGACCTCGGCTGGGACACCGCGAAGGTGAACGTCAACGGCGGCGCCATCGCCATCGGCCACCCGATCGGCGCCTCCGGGGCGCGGGTGCTGGTCACCCTGCTGCACGAGATGGCCAAGCGGGACGCGAAAAAGGGTCTCGCCACGCTCTGCATCGGGGGAGGCATGGGCGTCGCGCTCTGCGTGGAACGCTGATGGCCGGGCTCTGGTTCGAGGAGTTCCACGAGGGTCAGGTGTTCGAGCACGCGATGTCGCGCACCGTCACCGAAGCCGACAACGTGCTGTTCACCTGCCTGACCCTGAACCCGCAGCCGCTGCATCTGGACGCCGAATTCGCCAAATCCACCGAGTTCGGCCGCCCGCTGGTGAACTCCATCTTCACCCTGGGGCTGGTGATCGGCATGAGCGTGGGCGAAACCACCCTCGGCACCACCATCGCCAACCTCGGCATGACCAAGGTGGAGTTCCCCCATCCGGTGTTCGCGGGCGATACCATCCGCGCCCGCTCCATCGTGCGCGGGCTGCGCGCCAGCCGCTCCCGCCCCGACGCGGGGGTGGTGGAGTTCGAGCATCTGGGCATCAACCAGCGCGGGGAGACGGTGGCGCAATGCCTGCGCGCCGCCTTCATGAAGCGCCGGCCAGCGCCCTGAGCCGCGGCAGCAGATAGGCCAGATCCCGCCCCGCGTCGCACACCAGCGCGCCGGCGCCCGGGGCGGGGGTCTCGGCCGGCAACCCGTCGGCGCCGAGCGGCAGCGCGGTCAGCCCGAGATCGGCATAGACGCGCAACAACCCCTCGCCGGCCCGCCAGATCGCCGGATCCCGCCCCTCCTCCGCGGCCAGATCGCGCAGGCGCCAGACCGCGGAGACGCGGTCGGACTCGGCGCCCGAGGGATCGCCCAGCCCCAGCAGCACCCGTCCGACCCGGCGGAACGGAATTCCGGCCCGCCCCGCCTCGCCCCATACCACCCCTTCCGGCTCCGGTAGGCCCGGGGGCAGCCCCTGGGGCAGCCCCTGGGGCAGCGCCAGTCGCGCCCGCGCCCACGGCTCCCAGCGCACCCGCCCCGGCCGCAGCAGGAACCACAGCGCGAGCAGCCCCGGCAGCACCGTCATCCCCAGGCTGATCCGCAGCCCGAGCGAGGCCGCCGGCGCGCGGTGAAACCCGGCCAGCCCCACCACCCCCACCACCAGCGCCAGCAGCGAGGCCGCGGTGGCGCCGTCCAGCCTTCCGCCGAACCAGCGCGCCGGCCGGTAGAACCGGGAGCGGAACGGCACCAGCATCAGGGCCGACAGCGCCAGCACCACCGCGATCCAGCCGGGGTCGCCGCGATGCGCGACCAGCGCGGTGCCGGCGGTGAGCGCCAGCAGCGCGAGCCACCACACCACCGTCACCCGCCGCGCCATCGCCGCGCCCAGCAGCACCAGCACCGCGCCCAACAGCGAGGGGCCGAACCGCGCCGCCAGCCCCGCGGCCTGCGGCAGCGGCGGGGCCAGCACGCCGAGCCCGAGCAACAGCACCCCCGACAGCCCCACCGCGGCGGTCACCCCGGTCAGCGCGAACTCCGGGGCGGGCACGCCATGCAGCCGGCGCGGCCGGGCCCCCAGCAGGGCGGCGCCGCGCAGCAGCGCCTCGTTGCCGGCGAACAGCGCGGCGGCCAGGAACAGCGGAATGACGTAGTAGCAGAGCCGGTAGA
>DAHWNE010000030.1 GCA_027340195.1 Acetobacteraceae bacterium
TGGCGGAACGAAACCGCCGCCGGGAAGAACCAGCTGCCGCGCATCACCTCGGCGCCGTGGAACGGGATGGCGATCCCGACCGGGCGGCTGCTGCTGATCGGCGATCAGGGCTACGGGGATACGTTGCAGTTCTGCCGCTTCATCCCGCAGGTCGCGGAGCGCTGCCGGGAGGTGGTGCTGGGCTGCTCGGCGGAGATGGCGCCGCTGCTCGCGCGCCTGCCCGGGGTCGCGCAAGTCTATCACAAATGGAACGAGATTCCCGGCCACGCCGCGCATACGCGATTGTCCTCGCTGCCGTGGCTGCTGCGGGTGACCGAGGCCACCATTCCGAACAAGGTGCCCTACCTCACGCCCGATCCGGCGCGGGAGGGGAAATGGCGGGCCCGGCTCGACGAACTCGCCCCGCGCCCCACCCTGCGCGTCGGCATGGCCTGGAGCGGGCGGCCGACCCATCCCAACGACCGCCGGCGCTCCATCCGGCTCGCGCAGCTCGCCCCGCTCGCCGCCATTCCCGGGGTCACCTTCATTTCGTTGCAAAAGCCGTTCCCGGAGCTCGATCGCCCGGCCGCTGCCGCCTTCAACGGGCTCGCCGACATCTCGGAGGAGCTGGCGGATTTCGAGGAGACCGCGGCGCTGGTGGCGCAGCTCGATCTGGTCATCACCGTCGATACCTCGATGGGCCATCTCTCCGGCGCGCTCGGCCGACCGGTCTGGATCATGCTGGCCAAGGCCCCGGACTGGCGCTGGCTGCTCGATCGCTCCGACAGCCCCTGGTACCCCACCGTGCGGCTGTTCCGCCAGGACGTGCCGGGCAACTGGGCGGGGCTGATCGCCGAGGTCGCCGCGGCGCTCGATCAGCGGCTGCGGCGGTGAGCGCGCCCGCCCCCCTCGTCGCGCCGACGATCGCGCCGGACGACCCGGGGCGGTTCATCAACCGCGAGCTCTCATGGCTGGATTTCAACCATCGCGTGGTGGAGGAGGCCGAGAACCCGCGTCACCCGCTGCTGGAGCGCCTTCGCTTCGTATCGATCTCGGCGGCGAATCTGGACGAGTTCGTC
Organism: Acetobacteraceae bacterium; assembly: GCA_027340195.1. Classification (GTDB taxonomy): domain Bacteria; phylum Pseudomonadota; class Alphaproteobacteria; order Acetobacterales; family Acetobacteraceae; genus JAJZVS01. Next base: position 1,059 of record DAHWNE010000030.1, read on the forward strand.
TCGGTCCGGGTGGCCGGGCTGATCGGCCAGGCGAAGGCGGGGGTGACCGCGCCGAGCCCGGACGGACGGACGCCCGCCGAGCAGCTCACCGAGATCCGCCGCTGCACCGAGACGCTGCTGGCCGACCAGCAACGCATCTGGCGCGAGCTGCGGGGGCAACTGGCCGATGCCGGGATGGTCCTGGCCGAAACCGCCACCCTCGACGCCGCCGACCTGATCTGGGCCGAATCCTGGTTCATGGAGCGGGTGTTCCCGGTGCTGACGCCGCTCGCCATCGACCCCGCGCATCCGTTCCCGTTCATTCCCAATTTCGGGCTGGTGATGGCGCTGCGCCTCAGCCGGATCGAGGACGGGCAGGTGATGCGGGTCCTGATCCCGCTGCCGGCGCAGGTGGACCGGTTCGTCCGCCTGCCGGCCGCCGGGCGGGCCATCCGCTTCGTCATCCTGGAAGATCTGGTCGGTCGTTTCCTGCGCCGGCTGTTCCCCGATTTCGAGGTGGCCGGGCGCGGGATGTTCCGCCTGATCCGCGACACCGACATCGAGTTCGAGGAGGAGGCCGAGGACCTGGTCCGCTCCTACGAGACCGCGTTGAAGCGGCGGCGCCGGGGAGTGGCGATCCACCTCACCCTCTCGGCCGACATGCCGCCCGACCTTGCCGAGCTGGTGGCCGGCGAGCTCGGCGCCACCCGTGAGGAGATTTTCACCGAAGCCGGGATTCTGGGCGTGGTCGATCTGCGCCAGATGATCGTGGATGACCGCCCGGACCTGCTGTTCGCGCCCTACACGCCGCGCTTTCCCGAACGCATCCGCGATTTCGGCGGCGACTGCTTCGCCGCCATCCGCGCCAAGGACATCATCGTCCATCACCCGTTCGAGAGTTTCGACGTGGTGGTGCAGTTCCTCCGCCAGGCGGCCGGCGACGCCAGCGTGATCGCGGTGAAGCAGACGCTCTATCGCACCTCCCGCGACAGCCCGATCGTGAAGGCGCTGATCGAGGCCGCCGAGGCCGGCAAGTTCGTCACCGCGGTGATCGAGCTGCGCGCCCGCTTCGACGAGGAGACCAACATCCGTCTGGCGCGCACCCTGGAAGCGGCTGGGGTGCAGGTGGTCTATGGCTTCGCGGCGCTGAAGACGCACGCGAAACTCTCGCTGGTGGTGCGGCGGGAGGGCGCGCAGATGCGCTCCTACGCCCATTTCGGCACCGGCAATTATCACCCGATCACGGCGCGCATCTATACCGATCTCTCGTTCTTCACCTGCGAGCCGGCGCTGACCCGCGATGCGGCGCGGCTGTTCAACTACCTCACCGGCTATGCGCGGCCGGAGGGGATGGAGGCGATCGCCTTCTCGCCGCTCACCCTGCGCCCGGCGCTGCTGGAGCTGATCGACCGCGAAATTGGCTACGCCCATGCCGGCCGGCCGGCCGGCATCTGGCTCAAGCTCAACTCGCTGGTGGATACGGCGCTGATCGATGCGCTCTACCGGGCCTCGGCGGCCGGGGTGTCGGTGATGGCGGTGGTGCGGGGCATCTGCTGCCTGCGCCCGGGCGTGCCTGGCCTGTCCGAGAACATCCGGGTGAAATCCATCGTCGGGCGGTTCCTGGAACACGCCCGCATCTGCGTCTTCGGCTCCGGGCACAAGCTGCCGTCGCGGCAGGCGCGGGTTTACATCAGCTCGGCCGATTGGATGGAGCGGAACATGGACTGGCGGGTGGAAAGCCTGGTGCCGATCACCAACCCGACCGTCCATGCCCAGGTGCTGGACCAGATCATGGTGGTGAACCTGCGCGACAGCCTGCAATCGTGGGAACTGCGCGCCGACGGCACCTGGCGGCGCGTCGCGCCCGGGCGCAAGCCGGTCTCGGCGCATGATTATTTCATGACCAACCCGTCCCTGTCGGGCCGCGGCTCGGCGCTGCACGGCCCGGTGCTCACCGCCGCCCCGGTGCGGCGCGCGGACCGCACCATCGAGGATTGACGATGGCGGATGAAAAGCCGCGCTGCGCGGTGGTCGATCTCGGGTCGAACTCGGTCCGGCTGGTGGTCTATGAGGGGCGCGCCCGCAACCCGGTGGCGATCTTCAACGAGAAGGCAGTGCTGCGGCTCGGCCGCGGCCTGCAGGCCACCGGCCAGCTGCACCCGGACGGCATGGCCCGCGCCTTCGTGGTGCTGGGGCGCTACCACGCGGTGGCCCGCGCGATGGGGGCGGCGCCGATCGAGGTGCTGGCGACCGCGGCGGTGCGCGATGCCGCCAACGGCGCCGCGTTCGTCGCCGAGCTCGGCGCGCGCCTGCCCGGCGTGAGCATCCGCGTGCTGTCGGGTGCCGAGGAGGCCGATCTCGCCGCGCGCGGGGTGCTGTGCGGCATCCCCGATGCCGACGGGGTGGTGGCGGACATCGGCGGCGGATCGCTGGAGCTGCTACGCATCCGCGACGGCGGCCACGCCGGCGCGCGCACCCTGGGGCTCGGCGTGATCCGGCTCGCCGAACGCGCCGGCAACGACCCTGACCGCGCGCGCGGCATCGTCGATGCCGATCTGGACGGCGTGCCCTGGCTCGGCGAGATGGAAAATCGCGACCTCTACCTCGTCGGCGGCGCCTGGCGGGCGCTGGCGCGGGTCCATATGGCGCAGGTGGCCTATCCGTTGCGCATGGTCCACCAATACACCATCGGGCGGGAAGAGGCGCGCGAACTCGCGGTGATGATCGCCACCGCCGGGCGCCGCGCGCTGGAACGCCTGCCCGGGATGCCGCGGCGGCGGATCGAGGACCTGCCCTTCGCCGCCATCGTGCTGCGCCGGCTTTTGCGCCTCGGCGCGCCGCGCCGGGTGGTGTTCTCCGCCTCCGGGCTGCGCGAGGGGTGGTATCTGAGCCGGATTCCGCCCGAGATCGCGGCCGAGGACCCGCTCGCCGCCGCGGCGCGGCACTATGCCCACTTCCTTGGCCGCGACATCGACATGCCGCCGGCGCTGATCGACTGGACCGCGGCGTTGTTCCCCGATGAGCCGGCCCCCGCCCGGCGGCTGCGGGAGGCGGCGTGCTGGATGTCCGACCTCGGGGCGCGCGACCATCCGGAGTTCCGGGCCGAGCAGGCGTTCCTGCGCGTGTTCCGCCAGCCCGGCATCGGGCTCGACCACACCGCGCGCGCCTTCCTCGCGCTCACCATCGCGCTGCGCTACGAGGCCGACCCGGAGACGCCGTTCCTGCGCCCCGCCCGCACCCTGCTGGACGTGGCGGCGGCGCACCGGGCGGAGGTGCTGGGGATGGCGCTGCGGCTGGCCTATTCGCTTTCGGCCGGCACGCCGGCGCTGCTGGCCGGGGTGGCGCTGCGGGTGAGCGCGGGACAGCTGGCGCTGCGGCTCGATCCCGCCGCCGGGCTGTTCGAGGGCGACAGCGTGATCCGCCGGCTGGACCGGCTGGCGCAGGCGATGGGGCTCGAGCCGGTCGCGTCAGTCGAGTAGCGGGGCGACCTCCGCCAGCGTCGCCGGCGCTTCCCCCAGCAGCAGGTCGGCGGCCGGAGTTTCCCATTCCGCCAGCGCCGGCGCCAGCGGGTCGCGCGGGGTGAGCCGGTGTTCCAGCACCATCCGCGCCAGCAGGGCGCGGCGGGCGTCGGCGCCGGGGCTGGTGGCTTCCCAGGCCATCAGCACCGCGCTGGCGGCGTCATACATCGCGCGCGCGGCCTGGCGGGCCAGGGCTTCCGAGGGGACGGCGGCGGCGAAGGTCTCGGCGCGGTCCCAGGCCTGGCCGAGGCGGGCGCGGAAGCCGGCCGGCAGGGCGGCGGCCTGATCGAGCCGGCCGCGCAGCAGCGCCCCCAGGGCCCGCTGCGCGCCCAGCTTGCCCACCGCGCGGCCGATCACGTCCAGCGCGTTGATGTTGCTGGTGCCCTCCCACAGCAGCCCGACCTGAGCATCGCGGATCAACCGGGCGGTGACGTAATCCTCGATGTAGCCGTTGCCGCCGCGCGCCTCCATGGCCCCGGTGGCGACGGCGATGTTGTCGCGGCAGGCGCGGAGTTTCAGCAGCCCGGTCAGGATACGCAGTTCCGCCGCGGCGCCGCGGTCCAGCGCGTCGGCGGTGGCGAAGGTCATCGAGAGCGCCTGCGCGGCCGGCACCATCAGCTTGAGCAACTGCCGGCGCATCAGCGGGAACTCGATCACCGCGCGGCCGAAGGCGTTGCGCCCGCGGGTGGCGGCCAGCGCCTCGTTCACGCAGCGGCGCATCATCCCGGCGGCGCGCGCCCCGTGCGACAGGCGGGAGCGGTTGACCTGCTCCATCATCTGTTTCAGCCCGGCGTCCGGCTGGCCGACCAGATAGGCTTCGGCGCCCTCGAGACGGATCTCGCCGCTGGCCATGGATTTCGTGCCGAGCTTGTCCTTGAGCCGGATCACCCGGTAGGCATTGCGCGACCCGTCGCGCCGGTGCCGCGGCAGGGCGAACAGCGCGATGCCGCGCGTGCCGCTGGGCGCGCCGCGCGGACGCGCGAGGGTGAGCGCGATATCGGCATCGGCGTGGGAGTTGAACCATTTGTCGCCGGTCAGCACCCAGTGTTCCCCGGCGGGTTCGGCGACGGTCTCGATCGCGCCGACATCGGAGCCGCCGGCGCGTTCGGTCATGAACTGCGCGCCCTTCCACATCGTCGCCGGATCGGCCGAAAGCATTCGGGGCAGCAGATAATCGCGCAGAGCGGGGTCGGCGAAGCGGCGAAGGAGGTGGATCGAGGTGTCGGTCATGCTGACCGGGCACATCAGGCCGAACTCGGCCTGGGTGAACAGATACTGGAAGGCGTATTTGGCCACCGCCGGCAGCGGTGCGTCCTGGCCCAACACCCCGGCGCGGTGCGACATGGCATGGAGAGCGAAATCGCCGAAGGCGATCTGCTCCATCTCGCGATAAGCCGGATGGTATTCGATCCAGTCGGTGTCGTTGCCGTAGCGGTCGCGGTGGTGCAGCACCGGCCCGTGGCGGTCCGCCTGCCGGGCCAGCGCATCGAGCCGCCCCCCGGCGAGCGCGCCGAGGCGGGCGTAATGCGGGGTCAGCGCCTCATGCCAGCGCGGCGGCAGATAGATCGCCAGCAGGTCGCGCAGCGCGCGGTCGATGGCGTGGAAATCGAGGCCGGCGCAATCGGCGGGGATCAGCGGCGCGCGGGTCGGGGGCGGGATCGCGTTCATCGCTCGGCTCCTGCAGCACGCCGCCGGTGCTACCGGGTTCGGGCTGCGGCGGCCATCGCTTTCCCGGCCGGGTGGTTTGAGCCAGACTCAACGCCATGCCCTGGCGCCGCCTGCCCCCGCTGCACGCCGTCCGCGCCTTCGAGGCGGCGGCCCGCCATCTCTCGGTCACCCGCGCCGCCGAGGAGCTGGCGGTCACCCCGGGCGCGGTCAGCCGGCACCTGCGCGGGCTGGAGGCGATTCTGGGCCACGCGTTGTTCCTGCGCCGCCCGTCCGGGCTGGTGCTGACCGCGCCCGGCGCGGCGCTGGCCGAGGCCTGCCGCGCCGCGCTGGACAGTATCGCCGACGCCGCCGCCGGGGTGCGGCTGGTGCCGTCGCGCCGCCTCTCTGTCGGCGCCTACGGGCTGTTCGCCGCCCGCTTCCTGCTGCCGCGCTGGGCCGCGCTGCGGGCGGCGCATCCGCAGCTGGAGGTGGAGCTGCACACCAGCGCCAACCCGCTGGACCTGGTGCCGGCCCGGCACGACGCCGTGATCGCGGTCACCGACGGCGCGCCGCGCGCCGGGCTCATCACCCACCGGCTCTTGCCGATCGCCACCGTGCCGGTGGCCGCCCCGGCCTGGCTGGCGGACGGGCCGGTGGATTTCGCCACCGTCCCCAAGCTGCACGCCCGCCCGCGCCCGGACGACTGGCGGCGCTGGCTGGATCATGCCGGGTTCGGCGCGGTGCCGGCGCTGTCCGGCAGCAGCTTCGAGAGCATCGGCCTGGCGCTGGAGGCCGCGGCCGCCGGGCTGGGCGTCGTGATCGCCATCGACGCGCTGCTTGGCCCCGATCTGGCGCGCGGAGCGGTGGTGCGGGCGCATCCGCTGGTGCGGCCGACCCGGCGCTGGTTCGTGCTGCAATACGAGCTCCGCCACGAGGCGGACCCGGCGCTGGCGGCCTTCGCCGAGTGGCTCTGCGCCGCCTGCGCGGTTCAGCCGGTGGCCATCGGCAGCGCCGGATCGGGCGCCCATTCCGACAGCGAGGCGTCATAGACGCGCACCTCCCGATGGCCCAGCATGGTCAGCACCAGCGCGTCGCCGCTGGCCGCGATGCCGCCGCCGCAATAGGCGATGACCGGCCGGTCCAGCGCGCCGACGGCCGCGAATTGCGCGCGCAGCGCCTCGGCCGGGCGCAGCCGTCCGGTGGCGGGATCCACCAGCTCGGCCGCCGGCACGTTCACGCTGCCGGCGATATGGCCGGGGCGGCCGTAGCTGTTGCCCCCGGTGCCGGCGTGCTGGGCGGCGGTCAGGGCGTTGAGCGTGCAGACGCCGCCATCGGCCAGCCCCACCAGCACGTCGGCCTTGTCGGCCATCAGCGGGCGCGGCGGGGCGGCGACGAAATCGCCCGGCGGCGGTGCCGGCTCCGCGCCGGTGGCGATCGGATGGCCGCCGGCCCGCCAGGCGGCCAGCCCACCATCCAGCACCGCGGCATTGTCGTGGCCGAACACGCGCAGCAGCCACCAGACCCGGCTGGCCCACCAGAAATTGGCGGTGGAATAGAGGATCACCCGGTCGCCGCGATTGACCCCGAGCCGGCGCATCGCCGCCTGGAACCGGGCCTGGGTGGGGCACATGAAGCGCAGCTTCGCGTCCGGGTCGGAGACGTCCGCCTGCACGTCGATGAAGCGCGCGCCGGGGATATGCGCGGTCTCGAAATCGGCGCGGCCGGGGACCACGCGGTAGGGCTTGCCGGGTTCGGGCAGCAGATGGGTGGTGCAGTCGAAGATGCGCAGGCCGGGGTCCGCGCGGTGGGCGGCCAGCCATTCGGGGGCGACGAGGTATTCGGGGTGGGCGAAACCGGCGGTCATGGGTGGCCTCCCGCCGGCAGCTCCGCCAGCTCGATCAGCGTCCCCCCGGTGGAGGCGGGATCGAGGAACGCGATCCGCGACCCGCCATGCCCCGGGCGCGGGGTCTCGTCGCGCAGCTTCACCCCCTTGGCGCGCAGCTCGTCCAGCGCGGCGTCGATATCCTCAACCTCGAAGCAGATATGGAACAGCCCGGCGCCGTGCTCGGCGATCCAGGACCGCACCCCGTCGCCCTCGGCGGCACCTTCCAGCAGCTCCACATAGGTCTGCCCCACCGGCAGCATGGCCAGCCGAATGGAGCCGATCCGCTCCTCGTATTCCAGGGGGATGCCGAACGTGTCGCGGAACAGCGCCATCGCCCGGTCCAGCCCGTCGGTGGCGATCGCCACGTGCTCGATGCGTTTGATCTTCATCCCCGCCTCCTCAGGAAATCGTCACGCCGGAGTCCACCGGCAGGATCTGCCCCGTCACCATGCGCGAGTCCTCGCTGGCCAGGAACAGCGCCGCCCGCGCGACATCCTCGGGCGCGATCGGGCCGAGCAGATGCGCCTCCGCCAGCCGCCCCAGCGCCGGGTTGCCGGCCAGCAGTGCCTTCACCCGCTCGGTCATGGTGGCGGACGGCGCCAGCGCGTTCACCCGCACCCGCGCGGGTGCGAACTCCACCGCCAGCGAGCGGGTCAGCGCCGCCACCGCGCCCTTGGCGGCGGTGTAGCAGTCCCGTCCGGGGACCCCCATCAGCGCCAGATTGGAGGCCATGTTGATGACGCTGCCGCCGCCCGCCCGCGCCAACGCCGGAATCCCAAACCGACAGCCCAGGAAGGTGCCGAACAGATCGAGGCGGATCACCCGCCAGAACTCATCGAGCGGGGCGTCCACCGCCGAGCCGTCCTGCGGCGTCGAGCCACCGGCATTGTTGTGCAGGATGTGCAGCGCGCCGAAATGCGCCTCCGCCTGGCGCAGCGCGGCTTCGATACTGTCCGGTTCGGTCACGTCGGTGGGGATGGCGATGGCGCCGTGGCCGGCCAGATGCGCGGTCTCCTCCCCGGCGGGGGCGTTGCGTTCGGCCACCACCACCCGCGCCCCCTCGGCGGCGAAGGCCAGCGCCGTCGCCCGGCCGATCCCGGTGCCGGCCCCGGTGATGAAGGCAACTCGTCCGTCCAGCCGCGCCATGGCCGTTCCCCCTGGATGCGGGCGGGGACGCTACGCCGCCGCGACCAGCCGTTCCACCCCCGCGCAGGCCTGGGCGAGCGCGGCCAGGGTGGCGCGCACCACCGTGGCCGGCGCGGCGTCAGTCAGCCGGGCCCGGCCGGTGACCTCGCGC
>DAHWNE010000231.1 GCA_027340195.1 Acetobacteraceae bacterium
CGTTCGTTCTCGTGATGCGGGAACAGCAGATCCTGCCCGCCGCCGTGGATGTCGAAATCGGTGCCGAGATAGCGCCACGACATGGCGCTGCACTCGATATGCCAGCCCGGCCGGCCGCGGCCCCAGGGACTGTCCCAGCCGGGCAGATCGGGCGGCGACGGCTTCCACAGCACGAAATCGCCGGGTTCGCGCTTGTAGGGCGCGACATCGACGCGCGCGCCGGCGAGCAGTTCGGCGGGCGTGCGGCCGGACAGGCGGCCGTACTCCGGATAGCTCGCGACCGCGAACAGCACGTGGCCTTCGGCGACATAGGCGTGGCCGCCGGCGATCAGGCGTTCGATCAGCTCGATCATCTCCGCGATATGGCCGGTCGCCCGCGGCTCCTCATCGGGCGGCAGCGCGCCGAGGGCGGCCATGTCGGCGTGGAAATCCTCCGTGGTGCGGGCGGTGATGGCGGCGATCGGCTCCCCGCTCTCGGCGGCGCGCGCGTTGATCTTGTCGTCCACGTCGGTGATGTTGCGCACATAGGTCAGGCGCGGGAACAGCCGGCGCAAAAGCCGCGCCAGCACGTCGAACACCACCACCGGGCGGGCGTTGCCCAGATGCGCGCGGTCGTACACCGTCGGGCCGCAGACATACATCCGCACATGGGACGGGTCGCGCGGGGTGAAGCGGACCCGGTGGCGGGTCAGGCTGTCATGCAGGAAGAGCTCGGGCATCGGCCGTTACTGCGGCATCGGCGGGCGGTTTTCAACGTCCCCGCCGGGGGGCGATCCAGGGTTGCGACCGGCGGGGGTTGACGGGGCCCGCGGGGCCCGTCACGCTGCAATTGAGAATAGGTCGCAACTCACCATGCCGGATGCCGACAACATGACCCCGCTCGCCGCGCCGTCGCCCGCCGCCCTGCCGCCCCCCCGATCGCGCCGGCTCGCCCATTTCCTGGCCGTGTTCGGCCCCGGGCTGGTGGTGATGCTGGCCGATACCGACGTGGGCAGCGTCATCACCGCCGGCCAGAGCGGGGTGCAATGGGGCTCCCGACTGCTGGCGGTGCAATTCGTGCTGATGCCCATCCTGTACCTGGTGCAGGAGCTCACGGTCCGCCTCGGCATCGCCACCGGCCGCGGCCACGGCGAGCTGATCCGCGACACCTTCGGCCCGTTCTGGGCCTGGGTCTCGGCCGCCGGGCTCGGCATCGCCACCGTCGGCGCGCTGCTGACCGAGTTCTCAGGCGTCGCCGGGGTGGGCGCGCTCTACGGCCTGCCGCGCGGCCTGACCCTGCCGATCGCGGCGGCGGCCCTGCTCGCGGTGGTGCTGACCGGCTCCTACCGGCGGGTAGAGCGGGCGGCGATCGCGGTCGGGTTGTTCGAACTCGCGTTCTTCTTCGTCGCCTGGGCGGCCCATCCGGACCCGCACGCGCTGGCCGTCGGCACGGTGCAGATTCCGCTCACCAACCCCGACTATGTGTATCTGGTGGCGGCCAATATCGGCGCCGTCATCATGCCGTGGATGGTGTTCTACCAGCAGTCGGCGGTGGCCGATAAGCGGCTGAAGCCGGAACATTTCACCGCCGCGCGCTGGGATACCGCGGTGGGCGCGGTGGTCACCCAGCTGGTGATGGCGGCGGTGCTGATCGCCTGCGCGGCCACGATCGGCCGCGCCCATCCGAACGCCGCGCTCAACACGGTGGGCGAGATGGCGGGGGCGCTCACCCCGTTCCTCGGCACCACCATGGGCAACGCGGTGTTCGGTGCCGGCGTGCTGGGGGCGGGGATGGTGGCCGCCATCGTCGCCTCGCTGGCGCTGGCCTGGGGGCTGGGCGAGGTCACCGGCTACCGCCGGTCGCTGGAATACCGCCCGTTACAGGCGCGCTGGTTCTACGGGGTCTATGCCGCCTGCGTGATCGGCGGCGCCGTGTTCGTGGGCTTCTGGCCCGATCTGGTGGCGCTGAACGTCGGCGTGCAGGTGATGAACGCGCTGCTGCTGCCGCTGGTGCTGGGCTTCCTGATCGCGCTCGCCCGCCGCGCGCTGCCGCCGGCGTGGCGGCTGCGCGGATGGTACTACGCGGTGGTGGTGGTGGTCGCCACCGTCACCTGCGCGCTCGGCGTGTTCGGCGGCTTCTCCGGCGCCGGGCTGCTGGGCTGACCGGTCAGCCCGCGCCCAGGCTGCCGGCCAGCAGGTCCGTCACCGCGCGGGTGAAGCCGGCCGGGTCGCGCGGCATCTCGCCCTCGGCCACCCGCGCCAGGTCCAGCAGCACGCCCGCGGCGCGGCCCACCAGCGCCGTATCGCCGGCCTTGGCGGCCAGCGCCGCGATGGCCGGGTGCTTCGGATTCACCTCCAGCGCCGGCGGCGGCATCGGCCCGCCACGGCCGGAGCGGCGCATCAGCCGCTGCATGGCCAGGTCCGGCCCCAGCGCGCCGGCGGCCAGCACCACCGCGCTGTCGGTCAGCCGCCCAGTCGCCCGCACCTCCGAAACCGCATCGCCCAGCGCGGTTTTCAGCGCCGCCGTCAGCACCGAGATATCGGGCAGATCGGCCGTCCCGCCCGCTTCCGCCTGACTCGCGCTCGCCAGCCGCTTGCCCTCGAAGCTCGCCAGCCGGTCCGGCCAGAACGCATCGATCGGATCGGTCAGCAGCAGCACCTCCTCGCCCCGCGCGCGCAGCCCTTCCAGCTGCGGCGAGGCCCGGAGGGCGGCCAGATCCTCGCCCACGAGGTAATGGATCACCTCCTGCCCGGGCTTCATCCGCTCGATATAGCCGCCGAGCCCGGTCAGCCCCTCCACCGCGGTGGAATGGGCGCGCAGCAGGGCGGCCAATTCGCCGCGATGCTCGGAATCCTCCCACAGCCCTTCCTTCAGCACGGCGCCGAAATTGTCCCAGAACTTGTCGTACTCGGCGGCCTCTTTCGCTTTCGTCTTCAACTCGGCCAGCACCCGCCCCACCAGCGCCTTGCGGATGCGCCCCAGCACCGGGGTCGATTGCAACATCTCGCGGGAGACGTTGAGCGGCAGGTCCTCGGTATCCACCACCCCGGTCACGAAGCGCAGCCACGAGGGCAGCAACTCGGCCTTGTCGGTGATGAACATCCGCCGCACATGCAGCCGCAGATGCGAGCTGCGGTCCTGCTCGAATAGATCGAACGGCCGCGTGCCGGGGATGAACAGCAGGGCGGTGAACTCGGTCATCCCCTCGGCGCGCCAGTGCAGCGTCGCCCAGGGGGTATCGAACATGTGGCCGAGGTGGCGATAGAACCCGTTGTAGTCGGCCTCGGAGATCTCCGCGCGCGGGCGGCGCCATAGCGCCGTGCCCTCATTGGCGGGGAGATCCTTGCCGTCGCGGGCGATGGTGATCGGCCAAGTGATGTGATCGGCCCATTTGCGCACGATCGCTTCCAGCGTCGCCGGGTCCAGATAGGTCTCGGCGTCCGCCTTCAGATGCAGCAGCACGTCGGTACCCGGCTCGGCGCGCTCGGCCGGGCGGACGGTGAAGCCATGCCCGGCGGCGATGTCGCAGGACCAGGTAAAGGCCAGATCGCTGCCCGCCTTGCGGGAGGTCACCTCGACCAGGTCCGCCACCATGAAGGCGGAATAGAAGCCGACCCCGAACTGACCGATCAGGTTCGGCCGGTCCTCCGGCTTGGCATCGGCCAGCGCGGCGCCGAACGCGCGGGTGCCGGAGCGCGCGATGGTGCCCAGATGCGCGATCATCTCCTCGCGGTCCATGCCGATCCCGCTATCGGCGATCAGCAACGAGCGGGCGGATTTGTCGGGCACGATGCGGATGCCCGCTTGCTCGGGCAGCGCCAGCACCGGCTCGGTCAGCGCGGCGAAGCGGCGGCGGTCGGTGGCATCGGCCGCGTTGGCCACCAGCTCGCGCAGAAAGATGTCGCGCTCGGAATAGAGCGCATGGACCACCAGATCCAGCAGGCGGCCGGTCTCGGCGCCGAAATCATGGGTCTCCGCCCGGGGGTCCTCGGTGCCCGGGTGCTCGGTCGTGGTGCTCATCGGCAGGCTCCTTGGTCAGCGCCGCGCGATATGCGAACGACCCTGACGGGAAACAAGG
>DAHWNE010000067.1 GCA_027340195.1 Acetobacteraceae bacterium
GCGCCCGGGCGCCGGCAAGTTTTGCTGCTGCACCGGCGCGGTCGGCGCCAGCTGCACCGGCGGCGCGCTGCCCGCCGCCTGCCCGTACTGCATCGGCGCCCCGGACGGACCGGTCTCCGCCGGATAGGCGGGCGGCGCATACCCTCCCGACGGCGGCGCATAGGCCTGCGGCGCGGTCCCCGAAGGTGCCGGCCCCGCCACCGGCGCCGCCGGCGCCGTCCCGTACCGGGTCAGCAGCGCCCGCAGCGGCTCCGCGCCCGGGTTGCTCACCTCCATCCGCAGCACGATCCCCCGTGCCCCCACCGGCCGGCCGTAATAGGCCTGATCCCAGCTCGGCCGCGCGTTCAGGATGCTGCCCTGCAACGAGAGCCCGGCGAACGCCCCGCGCGACTTGGTGAAGCCCACGATATCCGCCCCCGCCGCGGTGGTGGTCGCCCCCTGCACCCCGCCGCCGATCGTCGCCACCACCGCCGAGGCATCGGCGCCGAACTTGAAATGACTGGACAGCAGCGCGTTCAGCCCGCGATTGGTCATCACCATCAGCACCAGCTCGGAATCCTTGAGCCCGAGCTGCAACCCCACGCTGGCGCTGCCGATGCCGTAGAAGGCCGGATAGGACCAGGTGCCGTTCGCCGCCCGCGCCACCAGCACGCAGCTGCCGCCGGAGCCGCCGACGATGAACCCGGCCTCGAAGATCCGCGGGCAGATCATCACCGCCCGCGCCTGCTGCAGCATCTTCGGCGCCTGGTTCGATGAATCGGGCGACAGCACGTCCTCCAGCGCCAGGGTGGAGCGGTCCACCAGCGCCTGGACATTGTTCTGTGCCCGCGCCACCGACGGGATCAGCATCGCCGCCAGCGCCAGGGCGGCAAGGAAACGCGTCATCCGGACCTCCGAACGGCCGCACCGGCCGGTCGGGGGCCATAGCACGGGGAATGGAGTCGCGGGGATGAACTACGCTCAATATCCCGGGAGCTCGTTGACCGAGACCACCCGCCAGCCCGCCGGGTACCGCTCCAGCACGCTCACCCCCAGGTTCTGCACCGCTAGGTGCAGCGCATTGTCGGGGCCGATCCCCAGCGCGTGGGCGATCACGGCGCGGATGGTCCCGCCATGGCTCACCACCACCAGCGTGTCACCGGGATGCGCCGCCGCCAGCCGCTCCATCGCCGCCCCGGCGCGCGCGATCACCGCCGCCATGCTCTCTCCCCCCGGCGGGGATTCGGTTCCCGCGAGCGGCCAGAACGGATGCGCCGGCCGCGACAGACGCGCCGGCAGCTCGGCGTGCGGCAGGCCCTGCCAGTCGCCCAGATGCTGCTCGATCAGATCCGGCTCCACCGCCAGCGGCTGCTCCGGGTAGCCGGCGGCGAAGATCGCCTGCGCGGTGCGCCGGGTGCGCGAGAGCGGCGTGACCACCCAGCGCGCCGGTCGCGGCAGCCGTGCCGCCAGCGCCGCGTAGCTGGGCGTCTGCGCGATCAGGCTGGTCGGGCAGAGTTCGACGTCGAGCGTGCCATAGAGCATGGCCCGCGCGTTCTCATCGACCAGCGCGTGGCGGATCATCCAGAAGCGGGTGGGTTCGGTCATGCGCGGGTCCGGGGCAGGGCAGGGGAGACGGGATAGGCCGCCCAGCCTGCCGCGTCACCCCGCCACGTCATCCTGGCGCGTCATCCCGCACCAGCACCCGCCAGAGCGGAAAACTCGCCGCCAGCGCCACCAGCCCCAGCGCCCCGGTCCCCAGCGTCGCCGCCCGCGCCCCCACCGCGTCGGCGGCCGAGCCCAGCGCCAGAAACCCCACCGGCCCGGCACCGATGCAGACCGACAGCACCCCCAGCATCCGCCCGCGCATCTCCGCCGGGGCGAACAGATAGACCAGGGTCGCCTGCATCACGCTGAACCCGGCCCCGCCCAGCCCGGTGGCCAGCAGCGCCGCCCCCGCCAGCACCGGCCCCGGCATCAGCGCGAAGACCATCAGCAGCGCGGTGTAGGAGATCACCCCGCCCATATAGGCCCAGGCGAAGTGCCGGCGGCGGACGAAGGCGGCCAGCCCCACCGCGCCGATCAGCGCCCCCACCCCGTCCATGCTCGCCAGCACCCCGGTCCCGGCCGCGCCCAGATGCAGGTCGGTGCTGGCGATCACCGGCACCAGGCTGGTGAACGGCCAGGCGAAGATGTTGTAGATCACGGTCACCAGCAGCACCGCGAACAGCCGCGCATCCCGCCGCGCCAGGCGCAGCCCGGCGCCGATCCCGGCCAGCACGCCGACCCCGCCGCGTCCGACGGCCGGCAGCAGCGGCAGCGCCAGGGTCGCCGCCAGCGCGGCGGCATAGAGCGCCACGCTGAGCGAGAACACCGACCCGATCCCGCCCCAGGCCAGCAGCGCCCCGCCGATCGCCGGCCCCAGCATCCGCGAGCCGGTGGTGGCCGCGACATCGAGCGACATCGCCCGGCCCATCCGCTCGGTCCCCACCGCGACGCCGAGGGCCGCCCGCCGCACCGGATTGTCGGCCGCCCAGCCGAGGCCGTTGACGAAGCTCGCCGCCATCACCTCCCACACCTGCAACCGCCCGGCGAAGCCGAGGCCGGCGAGCGCCGCCGAGCTCGCCCCCATCGTCAGGATGGTCAGGGCCAGCGCGGGCCGGTGCGGGACGCGCTCGGCCCAGGCGCCGATCGGCGCGCCGAACAGCGCCATCGGCAGCAGCCGCAGCAGCATCAGCATGGCCACCGGGAACGGGGCGTGGGGGCGCTGGAAGACGAACACCGCGCCGGCCAGCGCCTCGCCCCAGCGGACGGTGAAGATGGCGAAGCCGGCGAACAGCAGGCGCCAGGCGTCGGCGCCGAAACCCGCGGCGCGCGCGGGGCGGAGGATGGTGGCGGACAGGGCGTTTCCCCGGGTGGTCGCGGGGACACAGTGCCGGGGCGGCTCGGCGGGGGCAAGGCGGTGGCCCGGCCCCCGCCTCACACCTTCCAGCCGAACACCGGATACATCCACCCCAGCGCCGCCACCACCCGCGCCGCCGCCGCCGCCGTCAGCGTCCGCCGCCACCCGCCCACCACCCCCTCGCCCAGGAACGCCCCGTCGCGCGCCGCCCCGGCCCTCCGTCCGCCCGACAGACGCTCGAACCGGCAGCGCGCCACGCACCCGGCCACCGTCGCCGCGTCATCGTCCACCCCCAGGAACCGGCACAAGTCGGCCAGCTCCGCCTCCGGCGCCGCGCGCAGGCGCTCGTAGGTGACGATCCTTCCCGCCCCGGTCTCCGCCAGCGCCAGCATCGCCCGCGCCCCTTGCGCGATCGCGGGCAGCGCGCGCGTCACGAACGCCTCCTGCGTCTCGCCCGCCGCCCGCGGGAAGAACCGCCAGGCCGAGGCCAGCACGTCCCGCGGCTCCCGCGCCACGCCGATGAACCGCG
>DAHWNE010000078.1 GCA_027340195.1 Acetobacteraceae bacterium
GTCACCCCGCCCCACATGCGGGGGATGACCGAATAGGTGCCGTCCTTCTGGATATTGGCGTGCATCCGCTCATTGACGAAGCGCGAGGGCGCATCGTCGCGGTATTCGCCGGGCCAGGCACAGAGCAGATAGTAGTTCAGCGCCGGCCGGCAGGCGGCGCAGCCATCCGGCGTGCGCCATTCGAGCGCACGCATCACCGCGGGAATGCTCTTGAGCCGGCGCGAAACGATGGCCGCGCGCACCGCGTCGTGGCCCAGGGTGGTGCAAGCGCAGAGCGGTTTCACCCTCGGCGTTGCGAGCGCGGCGCCGGCAAGCGCCAGCAGCGCCTCCACCTGGCCGGCGCAGCCGCCGCAGGAGGCGGAGGCCTTGGTGCGCGCGCGCACCTGTTCGAGCGTCGTCAGCCCATGCTCGGCGATCGCGGCCAGGATGCGCGCCTTGGACACGCCATTGCAGCCGCAGATCTCGGCGGTGTCGGGCAGCGCCTCGATCCCCGCCGCGGCCGGCGCGCCGGCGACCGCCGGGCCGAACGCCAGCAGGTCGCGCAGGGCGGCGATGTCGGTCTGATCGCGGATCAGGTCGGTGTACCACGCGCCGTCGCGCGCCTCGCCGTACAGCACCGCGCCGATCAGGCGATTCTCGCGCAGCACGAAGCGCTTGTGGATGCCGCGCGCGGCGTCGCGGAATACGATCTCCTCGGTCCCGGCATCGCCCAGGAAATCGCCGGCAGAGAACATGTCGATCCCGGTCACCTTCAGCCGTGTGCCGCTGACCGAGGGCGAGAAGGCGGAATCGGCCACCTCGGCGATATGATCGGCGGCGACCTTCGCCATCTCCCAGATCGGCGCCACCAGGCCGAAGGTCCGGCCACGATGCTCGATGCATTCGCCGAGCGCGAAGATCGCCGGATCGGAGGTCCGCATCGTGTCATCGATGCGCACGCCGCGCCCGCAGGCGAGACCCGCCTCGCGGGCGAGCGTGCAATTGGCGCGGATGCCGACCGCCATCACGACCAGATCGGCGGGAAGGACGCGGCCGTCCGCCAGCACCACGCGCTCCACGCGCGCGGTGCCCTCGATCGCGCTTGTCGAGGCCTCGGTCAGAACCTCGATGCCGCGCCGGCGCAGATCCCCGGCCAGCAGGCCGGCGGAGACGGGGTCGAGCTGGCGCTCCATCAGCGCCGGCGGCAGATGCAGGACGGTGACCGCCATGCCGCGTTTGGCCAGACCATGCGCGGCTTCGAGTCCGAGCAGACCGCCACCGATCACCACAGCGCGCCCGGCGGTTTCGCTCGCCGCCAGCATCGTCTCGACATCGGCGATATCGCGGAAGGTGACCACGCCGGGCAGATCGATCCCCGGCAACGGCAGGCGGACCGGGTCCGAACCGGTGGCGAGCAGCAGCACGTCATAGGGACGCATGGTGCCATGCCCGCCGGTGACGGTGCGCGCGGCGCGGTCGATGGCGATCGCCGGCTCGCCGGCGATCAGCTCGATGCCGTTCGTTTCGTACCACGCGCGGTCATGGGTGACGATGTCGGCGAAGCTTTTCTCCCCGGCCAGCACCGGGGAGAGCAGGATGCGGTTGTAGTTGCCGTGCGGCTCGGCGCCGAAGACGGTGATGGAAAAGGTAGCGGGGGCGCGGGCGAGGATCTCCTCGACGGCGCGGATCCCCGCCATGCCGTTGCCGATCACCACCAGCTTGCGGCGGCGGGGCGAGATCATGGTCATCCTTCGATCTCCCCCTACACCCGGGCCGCGCCGTATGCCGCCGCCCAGTTGGTCCGCCAGCGCTGGCGCACCCCGGCGATGCACCCCAGCGCCACCGCGGCAAGCGCGGCGAAGATCAGGAACCCGGCCCCGTAGCTGCCGGTGTATTGTTTCGCCAGGCCGAGGCTGGAAGCGAGATAGAATCCGCCAATCCCGCCCGCGGCACCGACCAGGCCGGTCATCACGCCGATCTCCTCGCGGAAGCGCTGCGGCACCAGCTGGAACACCGAGCCGTTGCCCATCCCCAACGCCAGCATCCCGACCACGAACACCGGCAATGCGACCCAGACGGACGGCAGGCCGGTCCCGATCGCGGTGAAGGCGCAGGCAGCGACGGCGTAGAGCGCGGTCAGCGCGCGCACGCCGCCGACCCGGTCGGCGACCGCGCCGCCGATCGGACGCACCATCGAGCCCACGAACACCACCGCCGCCGTGCAATACCCCGCGACCACCGGCGAGAGCGCGTATTGCGCGGGGAAATAGATCGTCAGCGACGCGGCCAGACCCACAAACCCGCCGAAGGTCACGCTGTAGAAGAACATGAACCACCACGCATCCGGCTGGCGCAGCAGCTTGCCATACGCGGCGAGCGGCTTCGGGGCCGGCGCGCGCGGGCTGTCCTTCGCCAGGACCAGGAACGCCGCCAGCACCAGCGCGAGCGGGATCGCCGCCAGACCGATCACGTTCGTCCAGCCGAACGCGACGGCGAGGCCGGGTGCGAACAGGGCAGCAAGCGTGGTTCCCGAATTGCCCGCCCCGGCGATGCCGAGCGCGGTGCCCTGATGCTCCGGCCCATACCACGAGGACGCCAGCGGCAGCGCGACCGCGAAGGACGCGCCGGCCAGCCCGAGCACCGTGCCGAGCAGGAACAGCCCGAACAGCGTGGTGGGCGGTACCGCCCAGGCGGCGAACAGCCCGGCGATCACCAGCGCCTGCGCGCCGATCGCAACCCGCCGGGCGCGGAACCGATCGACCAGCAGGCCGAGCACGATACGCAGCCCGGCGCCGGCCAGCACCGGCACGGCGACCATGAAGCCCTTCGCGGCGGGCGAGAGATGCAGCGCGTGACCGATGGCGACGCCGAGCGGGCCGAGCAGGACCCAGACCATGAAGCTGAGGTCGAAATAGAGGAAGGCGGCGATCAAGGTCGGCAGGTGACCGGATTTGAGGAAGGGCTTCGACATGGCGTATCTCCGTTCCGGTGCATGTGCACCGGGCGGGCGCGCGGCCCGCTTGCGGACCGTCCTTGGTCCGCGAGGGAGGTCAGGACC
>DAHWNE010000086.1 GCA_027340195.1 Acetobacteraceae bacterium
CGCGGTGCGCAGCCGGTCGTCCACGCCGATCCGCCCGGCCGGCAGCCCGAGTGCCGCGATCCCCTCCGGCGCCACGGACTCGCGCCCGGTGGCCATCAGCACGCAGTCCGCAGCCAGCGTGCGCACCACCCCATCGGTTTCGTAACGGACCAGCAGATCTCCGTCGGTGCCGCGTTCGATCGCGCTCACCCTTGCGTTCGTCACCAGGCTCATGCGCCGGGCCAGGGCGGTGTGCAGAAACCGGGCGAGGTCGGGATCGACCCCCGGCAGAACCTCCGCTGTCGCCTCCAGCACCGTCGCCTGCGCGCCGAGATTTTGCAGCATTGAGGCGGTCTCGAGGCCGATATACCCGCCGCCGATCGCCACCAGCCGGCGCGGGAACTTCAGGTCCGCGCCGAGACGGAAGACATCATGCGAAGTGACCGCGAGGTCCGCGCCCGGGATCGGCAGCCGATGCGGGCGCGAGCCGGTGGCGAGGATCATCTGCCGGGCACGGTAGCGCAGCACCTCGCCGCCATCGGTGGTGACCTCGACCGTATGGTCATCGACGATCCGGCCGGTTCCCTTGTGCATCGCGATTTTCGCGGCCGCGATCTCCGCGCGGTGCTGGGCATAGCGGAGCGACTGCACGCGGTCCTTGTGTGCCAGCACGCCCCGCCAATCCACCTCGGGCGTGTCGCCGCGCAGCCCGAACAGCTTGTATTTCGCGGGCCAGGTGCGCACCAGCGCCGCCTCCCGCACCGCCTTGGAGGGCACGCAGCCCTCGGCCAGGCAATCGCCGCCGAGATTGCCGAACGGATCGACCATGGCCACCGAGCGCCCCGCGCCGGCCAGCCGGAACGCGGCGGGATAACCGCCGCCGCCAGCGCCCAGCACCATCACGTCAACATCCCTCGCCTGCGCCATGGCCGCCGTCTCCTGCCTGCCGTCGCCGGCGGGAACCGGACCGGCCGGGGCATAACCGCTACGCCCCGCGGCGGGCGGCGTCGATGATGCACGTCAAGCCCGCGGTCGATTGCGCCCCGGCTTGCCCGCCCCTGGGTAGCCCGCTATCGCCGCGCGATCGGCACGGAGACAAGCGATGCGGGTTCTGGTGGTCGGGTCCGGCGGGCGGGAGCACGCGCTGTGCTGGGCGCTGGCGGCGAGCCCGCTGCTCTCGGCGCTGTTCTGCGCCCCGGGCAATCCGGGCATCGCCGCCCTCGCCACCTGCGCCCCGGTTCCCGTCACCGACATCGCCGGCCTGGTGGCGCTGGCCCGGGCCGAGCGCATCGACCTGGTGGTCCCCGGCCCGGAAGCCCCGCTCGCCGCCGGCCTCGCCGATGCCCTGGCCGAGGCCGGCATCCCCTGTTGCGGCCCCACCGCCGCCGCCGCGCGGCTGGAATCCAGCAAGAGCTTCACCAAGCAGATCGCCGCCGCCGCCACCATCCCCACCGCCGCCTGGGACGCGTGCGCGGATGCCGAGGCCGCCCGCGCCGCGATCCGCCGCCGCGGCGCCCCGGTGGTGGTGAAGGCCGACGGGCTGGCCGCCGGCAAGGGGGTGGTGGTCGCCGCCACCGAGGCCGAGGCGCTCGCCGCGGTGGACGCGCTGGCCGCGCTCGGCCCCGCCGCCGCCCGCTTCGTCATCGAGGAGTGCCTGACCGGCCCGGAACTCTCGTTCTTCGCCCTGTGCGACGGGGTCAACGCCATCCCGCTGGGCGGGGCACGCGATCACAAGCGGGTGGGCGAGGGCGATCGCGGCCCCAACACCGGCGGCATGGGCGCCTTCGCCCCGGTGCCGGCGCTGACCCCGGCTTTGCAGGCCGAGATCATGGCCCGCGTGATCCGCCCGGCGCTGGCCGAGATGGTGGCGCGCGGCTGCCCGTTCCGCGGCTTCCTGTTCGCCGGGCTGATGCTGACCGATGCGGGGCCGAAGCTGATCGAGTTCAACGCCCGCTTCGGCGATCCGGAATGTCAGACCCTGCTGCCGCTGCTGCGCTCGGACCTGCTGCCGGCGCTGCTCGCCGCCTGCGAGGGCGCGCTGGATCGGTTCGACCTGCGCTGGACCGCAGAGGCCGCGGTGACGGTGGTGCTGGCCGCGCGCGGCTACCCGGACGCGCCGGAGCGCGGCAGCGCGATCCGAGGCCTGGACGCCGCCGCCACCCTGCCCGGGGTGCTGCTGTTCCACGCCGGCACCGCGCGGGACGCGGCGGGCGGGCTGATCGCCGCCGGCGGGCGGGTGCTGAACGTCACCGCCACCGGCCCCGATCTGCCGACGGCGCGGGCGCGCGCCTATGCGGCGGTGGACGCGATCGACTGGCCGGAGGGGTTCTGCCGCCGCGACATCGGCAACGGTTAGACCACCCGCACCCCGTGCAGCTTGGCCTTCTCCTCCGGCTCGACATGGATGGTGATCATCAGCTGCGCCATCTCGGCCTTCAGCGCCGCCTCGATCCGGTCGCAGATGGCATGCGCCGCCTCCACCGACATGCTTCCCGGCACCACCAGGTGGAAATCGAGGAACGTCACCCGCCCGGCCTGGCGGGTGCGCAGATCATGCGCCTCGATCGCGCCGTCGGCCGAAGCCGCCACCACGTCGCGGATGCGCGCCACCACCGCCGGCTCCGGCGCCGCGTCCATCAGCCCGCCCACCGAGCCGCCGATGGTGTGCACCCCCGAGGCCAGCACATACACCCCCACCACCCCGGCCAGCGCCGGATCCAGCCACTCGATGCCGGTCGCCGCCACCAGCCCCACCCCCAGCAGAATCCCCACCCCGGTCACCGTGTCGGCCAGCAGGTGCCGCCCGTCGGCCAGCAGCGCCGGGGAGTGCAGCACCCGGCCCTGGCGCAGCAGCCACGCGCTCCAACCCCCGTTCAGCACGCTGGCCCCCCCGTTCAGCATCAGCCCAAGCGGCAACGGCCCCAGCCGCGGCGGGTGGAGGAAGGCCAGGAACGACTCGCGGAAAATCGACAGCGCCGCCACCACGATCAGCACGCCCTCGATGACGGCGGCGAAGAACTCGGCCTTGGCATGGCCATAGGGGTGATTGGCGTCGGCCGGGCGGGCGGCGAAGCGCAGCGCCACCAGCGCGATCACGCTGGCGGCGACGTTGACCGTGGTTTCCAGCGCGTCCGAATAGAGCGCGGCGCTGCGGGTCAGCCACCACGCCGCCGCCTTCAACGCCAGCACCAGGCAGCCGAGCGCGATCGAGCCGCTGGCCAGCCGCTCGGCCCGGGTCATGGTCGGCCTAACCGGGCAGCCAGTGCGCCGGCACCCAGCGATAGGTGCCGTCCTCCTGCTTCCAGTATCCGGGCATGAACAGGTTGGAATGGGTGCCGCGGGCGACGTAGCGGCCGCGATGCCAGACATAGCCGGCGCCGGTCCAGTCCCAGAACCCGGGCTGCCACAGCAGCGGCACCGCCGTAACCGGCGGCTTGCCGATCGCCTCCTGCCGCGGCGGGGGCACCGGCGGGTAGGGATTGCCCGCGGCAGGACCTGGGCCGGCGGCGGCGCAACCGGCCAGGAGCAGCGCCAGGGAGAGGGCGGGAAGGAAGCGGGGGACGGGCACGGCAAACCTCCGGGCAGGCACGGGGAAGATGTGGCGCGAAGCGCGGCCTCTGTCCACCGCGGCGTCCCGCAATCACCCCGCCACGTAGCGCCGGCGCAGCGCCATGAACGGGCGCTCCACCGTCGCGTAGGTGAAGGCTGACAGCCCCAGCACCAGCGGCAGCGCCAGCAGCGCGGTGGACAGCAGCGCGTCGGCGCCGGCGGAGGCGAACGGGCGCAGCAGCCAGCCGTGCTCGCCGAGCGTCCAGATCACCGCGTAATGCAGCAGATAGATCGAGAAGCTGATCCGCCCGATCCCCTCCAGCCCGCGCGCCATCGGTGCCGGCAACCGGCCGGCGATGCCCTGCCAGGACAGGATGACGCCCACCCAGGCCAGCGCCTCCGCATCCGGCCACAGCGCCTTCCACCAGACATGCAGCGGCCAACCGCCCGCCAGGTGGAACCCGTACAGCAGCGCCCACAGCGCCGCGCCCGCGATCGCCACCAGCGGCCACCCGCCACCGGGCGGGCGGCGGGCAAAGCGTAACCCGGCCA
>DAHWNE010000087.1 GCA_027340195.1 Acetobacteraceae bacterium
AGGCCTCGGGCATCAGCTTCTGCAGCGAGGGCTGGTCGGAGCCGGCCTCGATACGGGCCTTTTCGGTGATGTTCTGCGGCGTGCGGATGCCGGCCACCACGTCCTCGCCCTGCGCGTTGACCAGATATTCGCCGTAGAACATGTTCTCCCCGGTCGAGGGATCGCGCGTGAAGCAGACGCCGGTGGCGCAGTCCTCGCCCATGTTGCCGAACACCATGGCCTGCACGTTGACCGCCGTGCCCCAGCTTGCGGGAATGTCGTGCAGACGGCGATAGGTGTTGGCGCGCGGGTTCATCCAGCTTCCGAACACGGCACCGATCGCGCCCCAGAGCTGTTCCTCCGGGTCCTGCGGGAACGGCTTGCCGGTCTCCCGCCGCACGGTTTCCTTGTAGCCATCGACCACGCGATGCCAGTCGGTCGCGGTGAGCGCGGTATCCTCCACCACGCCGGCATCCATCTTGACGTGGTCGATGATCTCCTCGAACCGGTGATGTTCGACGCCAAGCACGACGCTGCCGTACATCTGGATGAAGCGGCGGTAGCTGTCCCAGGCGAAGCGCGCGTCGTTGGCGAGCTTGGTCAGCCCCTCCACCGTGGCGTCGTTCAGTCCGAGGTTGAGCACCGTGTCCATCATGCCGGGCATGGAGACGCGCGCGCCGGAGCGGACCGAGACCAGCAGCGGCTTGTGCTGGTCGCCGAAGCGGCGATCGACCGCCTGCTCCACCCGGGTCAGCGCGGCGCGCACCTGCGCTTCCAGCTCCGGCGGATAGGCGCGGTTGTTGTCATAGAACGCGGTGCAGACTTCGGTGGTGATGGTGAAGCCGGGCGGCACGGGCAGGTCGATCGACGCCATCTCGGCGAGGTTGGCGCCCTTGCCGCCGAGCAGGTTTCGCATCGCGGCGGAGCCTTCGTTATGGCCGGCGCCGAAGCTGTACACCCATTGGTGGGTCATGGCGGGGGACCTCGTTTCAGCCTTCGATCTGGGAGAAATCGGCGACCTGGTGCATCAGGTCGCGCACGTTCGCGAGCAATGCCAGCCGATTGCGGCGCAATTCGGGCTCGGGGGCGTTGACGGTGACATGGGTGAAGAAGGCATCGAGCGGGGCGCGCAGCTTCGCCAGCGCCGACATCGCGCCGGCATAGTTTTGAGCTGGCCAGAATCGGTCGACATCCTGCCGGCAGCGCACGAGCGCGATTTGCAGTTCCCGCTCCTCCGCGACTCGCAGCAGCGTCGGATCCGGCTGCCCCGCATGGGGGCCATCCTTGCGATCCTCGATCGCCAGGATGTTGCAGGCACGCCGATAGGCGGCCAGCAGATTGGCGCCGACATCGCTGGCAAGCAGCTCCGTGACGGCGTCGGTACGTTCAATCAGCTGGACCAGATCGTAATCCGCCCCCGCCTGGAACACGGCCGCCATCACATCATGGCGCTTGCCACCGGCGCGCAGCATGACTCGCAGACGGTCGATCAAAAAGTCACATAGTGCGTCCAGCTCATTATTGCCCCACGGGGTCTCGTAACCTCTAAGAGCCGGAAGAACGAGTTGCCTAATCGGGCGGCGATAATGTCCCTCCTGGATGATCCGGATCACCCCCAGCGCCGCGCGGCGCAACCCATAGGGATCGCCGGAACCGGTGGGCTTTTCGCCGACGATGAAGAACCCCGCCAGCTGATCGAGCTTGTCGGCCAGCGCCACCGCCACCGAGACCGGCGCCGAGGGCGGCGCCTCATGCGGCCCGCGCGGGGCATAGTGATCACGAATGGCATCCGCGACCTCGGGCGGCTCGCCGTCATGCAGCGCGTAATAGCGCCCCATCACGCCTTGCAATTCCGGGAACTCCCCCACCATGCCAGTGGTGAGATCGGCCTTGGCGAGTTCCGCGGCGCGGTCGGCGGTCGCTGGGTCGGCGCGGACGACATCCCGCGCGATCACGCGGGCCAGATCGCGAATCCGCCGCACCCGCTCGCCCTG
>DAHWNE010000233.1 GCA_027340195.1 Acetobacteraceae bacterium
TCGCGCTCGACCGCCGAGACCTGGCACCTCGAAATGTCGCTGGACGGCACCGGTCTCACCTATGAGCCGGGGGACGCGATCGGCATCGCCGCGCGCAACGACCCGGCGCTGGTGGCCGAGGTGCTGGCGGCAAGCGGGCGCGACGGCGATGCGGCGCTCGCCGAAGCCCTGACGGAACGTTACGATATCACCACCCTCACCCCGCCGATGGTCGCCGCCTACACCGCGCTGACCGGGCGGGCCGAGGGGTTCGCCGTCGCCGGCCGGCAGGTGATCGACCTGCTGGAGGCGGGCGCCGCCCCGCTCACCGCCGACCAGCTGACCGGCCTGCTGCGCCCGCTGCCGCCACGGCTCTATTCCGCCGCCTCGGCGCCGGAAGCGGTGGGGGAGGCGGTGCATCTGCTGGTCTCGGCGGTGCGCTGGGAGAGCCACGGCCGGCGCCGGTCGGGCGTGGTCTCGGTCGATCTCGCCGACCGGCGCGCGGTGGGCGAGGCGCTGTCGGTGCAGGTGAAGCCGAACCCGCATTTCCGCCTGCCCGCCGAGCCGGACCGACCGATCGTGATGATCGGCCCCGGCACCGGGGTCGCTCCGTTCCGCGGCTTCATGCAGCGGCGCGAGGCCACCGGCGCCTCCGGCCGGTCGTGGCTGTTCTTCGGCGCCCGCCAGTTCACCCACGATTTCCTCTATCAGCTGGAATGGCAGGAGTGGCTGCGCGCCGGCGTGCTGTCGCGCCTCGACCTCGCCTTCTCGCGCGATCAGCCGGAGAAGATCTACGTCCAGGACCGCATCCGCGAACACGGCGCCGAGCTCTGGCGGTGGCTGGCGGAGGGCGCGGCGGTCTATGTCTGCGGCGATGCCAAGGCGATGGCGCGCGATGTCCACGCCGCCCTGCTCGACATCATCGCGGCCGGCCTCGGCAAGTCCCTCGACGACGCCACCGAGTGGCTGCGCGCCGCCCAGCGCGACGGCCGCTATAGGCGGGATGTCTATTGATGTCGCGCGAGGCCGAAACCACCACCCTGCTGCGCGCGCTGATCCGCGAGCGCTTCGCCGGACGGGTCGCGCTGGTCTCCTCCTTCGGCGCCGAAAGCGCGGTGCTGCTGCATCTGGTGTCCGGGATCGACCCCGCGCTGCCGGTGATCTTCCTCGATACCGGCAAGCTCTTCGCCGAAACCCTCGCCTATCGGGACCGGCTGGTGGCGCGCTTCGGCCTGCGGGACGTCCGCGCCGCCCGCCCCGACCCGGCCGCCGATCCCGCCGGCACGCTCTGGCGGGATGACCCGGACGCCTGCTGCGCGCTGCGCAAGGTGGCCCCGCTCGAGGCGGCGCTGGCGCCCTTCGATGCCTGGATCAGCGGGCGCAAGCGCATCCACGGCGGCGAGCGCAGCACGCTGCCCCCGGTGGAGTTCGGCGCCGACTGGCGGATCCGGATCAACCCGCTGGCCAGCTGGTCGGCCTCCGAGATCGCCGCCTGCTTCGCCGCGAACGACCTGCCGGCGCATCCGCTGCTCGCGCGCGGCTACCGCTCGATCGGCTGCGCGCCCTGCACCCGCCCGGTGCGCGACCGCGATCCCCCTCGCGCCGGCCGCTGGGCGGGGCTGGCCAAGACCGAATGCGGCATCCACCGCTCCCCCGCCTTCCACCATCAGGTGCCGGCATGACCACACTCTCCCGCAACGAGACCATCAAGGCCGCAAGCGGCGGCCTGCGTGGTACCATCGCCGAGGGGCTGGACGACGCGGTCACCGGCGCGCTGGCCGAGGACGACACCCAGCTCACCAAGTTCCACGGCATCTACCAGCAGGACGACCGCGACCTGCGCGCCGAGCGGATGAAGACGCGGATGGAGAAGGCGTTCAGCTTCATGGCCCGACTGCGGGTGCCGGGCGGCGTGCTGACACCAGCACAGTTCCTGGCGATGGCGCGGCTGGCAAGGGAGCGCGGCAACGCCACCCTGCGGCTGACCACGCGGCAGACCATCCAGTTCCACGGCATCATCAAATCCAACCTGCGCCCGGCGATCCGCGCCATCCATGCGGCGATGCTGGACACCATCGCCGCCTGCGGCGATGTCAACCGCAACGTCATCGCCACGCCCAATCCGGCCAGTGCGATCCATGGCGCGGTGCTGGCCACCGCGCGCGCGCTGAGTGAGCATCTGCTGCCGCGCACGCGGGCCTGGCACGATCTGTTCATCGACGGCACGCCGGCCCCGGCCGAGGCGGAACCGGAACCGATTCTGGGACCCACCTATCTGCCGCGTAAGTTCAAGATCGCGCTGGCGATTCCGCCCTGCAACGATGTCGATGTGTTTGCCCACGAGCTCGGGCTGATCGCCATCGCCGAGGGCGACCGGCTCGCCGGGTTCAACGTGGTGGTGGGCGGCGGGATGGGCATGACCCATGGCGAGCCGGACACGTTCCCCCGCACCGGCGATTTGCTGGGGTTCTGCACGCCGGATCAGGTGCTGGCGGTGGCCGAGCAGGTGGTAACGGTGCAACGCGACTGGGGCGACCGCGCCGACCGCAAGCACGCAAGGCTGAAATACACCATCGAGCGGCACGGGCTGGCCGCCTTCCGCGCCGAGCTGGAACGCCGGCTCGGCTTCACCCTGGCGCCGGCGCGGGCGTTCGCCTTCACCCGCTCGGGCGATCCCGCGGGCTGGTTCCAGGGCGCGGATGGGAGGTGGCATTACCTGCTGTTCGTGGAGAACGGGCGAGTCGGCGGCGCGCTGCTCGACCGGCTGCATCGGGTGGCGGAAGCCCATGACGGGCGCTTCATCCTGACGCCGAATCAGAATCTGCTGATCGCGGATGTGCCGCCCGACCGCCGTGCCGCGATCGCGGCGCTGCTCGATACCCAGTCGCCCTCGGCCCTGCGCCGCAACGCCATGGCCTGCGTCGCCCTGCCCACCTGCGGGCTGGCACTGGCGGAAAGCGAGCGCGCCCTGCCCGGGCTGATCGACGCCCTGGAAACCGACCTCGTCGCCGCCGGGCTCGGAGAAGATGAAATCACTATCCGCATGACCGGCTGCCCGAACGGCTGCGCGCGGCCGTATCTGGCGGAGATCGGGTTGGTCGGCGTGCGGCCCGGCATCTACAACCTCTATCTCGGCGGCGCGTTCGACGGCACCCGGCTGTCGAAACTCTGGCGGCGCGAGATCGGGCTCGAGGCCGCCCGCGCCGCGCTGCGCCCGCTGTTCGCCGCCTATGCGGCCAACCGCGCCGCCGGCGAGCATTTCTCGGACTTCGTGATCCGTCACGGCGTCATCGCCGCCACCACTGCAGGCAACCGGTTCCACGAGGACCTGCCGACGGAACGCGCCGCATGACCCAGGAGCGCATCCCATGAGCGTCGGACTTGCGGCGATCTACAGCCTGTTGCATGTGATCTTCCGGCGCGCGATCCGGCGCGCGCGACGGACCCCGGCCGGTATGGAGGAAATGGCATGAGCGCGACCAAACCCCTGGTGTTCGATCGTCCCCATCGCGGGCGTATCTATGACAGTATCGCGGAGACCATCGGCAACACGCCGCTGGTACGGATTCCGCGCATCTGCGCAGAGGAAGGGATCACCGCCGATATCTGCCTCAAGCTCGAGTTCTTCAACCCGATCGCCTCGGTCAAGGACCGGATCGGGGTCAACATGATCCTGACGATGGAGGCGGACGGGCGGCTGCGACCGGGCGGGGTCATCATCGAACCCACGTCCGGCAATACCGGCATCGGGCTCGCCTTCGTCGCCGCCGCGCGCGGCTACCGGCTGATCCTGACCATGCCGGAATCGGTCTCGGTGGAGCGGCGCAAGATGCTGCGCTACCTCGGCGCCGAGGTGGATCTGACCCCGCGCGAGAAGGGCATGAGCGGGGCGATCGCGCGCGCCGAGGAGCTGCTGGCCGCCACCCCGGGCGCGGTCATGCCGAACCAGTTCGCCAACCTCGCCAACCCGGCGATCCACCGCCGCACCACCGCCGAGGAAATCTGGTACGATACCGCCGGCGAGGTGGACGCCATCATCTCCGGCGTCGGCACCGGCGGGACGCTGACCGGCTGCGCGCAGGCGCTCAAGCCGCGCCGGCCGGGGTTGAAGATGTTCGCGGTGGAACCCGAAGCCTCACCGGTGCTGTCCGGCGGCAGGCCGGGGCCGCACCCGCTGCAAGGGCTGGGTGCCGGCTTCGTGCCGGCGGTGCTGGAGACCGGGCTGATCGACGAGGTCATCACGGTGGGCAACGACGAGAGCTTCGCCGCCTCCCGCCGGCTCGCGCGCACCGAGGGGATTCCGGGCGGGATCTCCTCCGGCACCGCGCTGGCGGCGACGCTCAAAGTGGCCAAGCGGCCGGAATTCGCCGGCAAGCGGATCGTGACCATCATTCCCTCCTTCGCGGAACGCTACATCACCACCGCGCTGTTCGAGGGTCTCTAGCACCGGCCCCGAGGTGCCCGACCGGATCCCTCCGCACGAGCCGGCGCTGTCGATCCGCCGCGCCACGACCCGGCTCTGCCTGCACCTCGACTGGGCGCCGCTGCATGAGGTCCCGCTGCCGAACGGCCGGCGCGCCGACATCCTGGCGCT
>DAHWNE010000092.1 GCA_027340195.1 Acetobacteraceae bacterium
TGGCGGTGACCCTGGCGGTGGTGGTCAGCCTGTTCCACGGGTTGCGCCTGCCGGCCGAGGCGGTGCTGCGCGGCGTCTCCGCCCGGCTGCGCGTCTGCCGCCCGGCCGATTTGGGCCCGCCGCGCCGGGCTGCTAACCTGCCCGCATGGAACCCGATCCCCCCCGCGCGCATCACGACCTGGGCGGCATTCCCCGCTACGCCTGCGAACCGGTCGATCCCGCCCCGCACAGCCTGACCGATTTCGACAAGGAGGTGGACGCGCTGCGCCAGGTGCTCGGCCTCAAGGGGATCATGACGGTAGACGAGCTGCGCCGGGGCATCGAGGCCATTCCGGAAGCGGAATACCACCGGCTCGGCTACTACCAGCGCTGGATCCGTTCCATCACCGATACCCTGCTCCGCAAGGGCCTCATCACCGAGGCCGAGCTCCGCGCCGCGCTGGAGTCGGGCGCATGATCCACGCCCCCGGCGCGATGGTGCGGGTGAAGGACGACTGGCCGGAAACCCGCGGCCCCTGCCACATCCGCACCCCGCATTACCTGCGCGGGCGGACCGGCCGGGTGGTGCGCGCCCTCGGCGCGTTTCCCAACCCCGAAGACCTGGCCTTCGCCCGCCCCGCGCCCCGCCGCGCCCTCTATCACGTGCTGTTCCCCCAGCCCGCGCTGTGGCCCGATGGCCGCCCCGGCGACGAGGTGATGGTCGAGATCTTCGAACATTGGCTGGAACCCGCGCCATGAGCGACCTCCTGCGAACCGACGGCGCGGTGCTGCTGGCCGCGCTGCGCCCGATCCTGGCGGCCAAGGGCCTCGCCAGCGCCGCCGAGATCGAAGCCCGCCTCCTCGAGACCGAGCGCGCCAGCCCCGCGCGCGGCGCCGCCATCGTCGCCCGCGCCTGGACCGATCCCGCTTTCCGCGCCCGGCTGCTGGCCGACGGCACCGCGACGGTGGAATCGCTCGGCATCCCGATGCGCGGCCTGCCGCCGCTCGGCGTGCTTGAGAACACGCCGGAGCTACATCACCTCGTGGTCTGCACCCTCTGCAGCTGCTACCCGCGCGCGGTGCTGGGCTATCCGCCGCTCTGGTACAAATCCGCCGGCTACCGCGCCCGCGCGGTGCGCGACCCGCGCGGCCTGATCGCCGAATGGGGCACCGTGCTGCCCGAGACCACGCGCATCCGGGTGGTCGATTCCACCGCCGATTATCGCTGGATGGTGCTGCCGCTGCGCCCGCAAGGCACCGAGGGCTGGTCGGAAGCCGAACTCGCCGCCCTGGTCCACGAGGGCGACATGATCGGCGTCACCGTTCCGCGCCGGAAAGGACCCGCCGATGCCCACGCCTGAAGCCCGCGTTCGCGCCCTCGGACTGACCTTGCCGCCGCCGCCGGCCCCGCTCGGCACCTATGTGCCGTTCCGCCGCGCCGGCAATCTGCTGTTCCTTTCCGGCGTCGGGCCGCGGCTGGCCGATGGCGGGATCATCACCGGCCAGGTCGGCGCCGAGCTCTCGGTGGGCCAGGCGATCGAGGCGGCGCGCCAATGCGGCCTCAACCTGCTCACCAACATCCGCGCCTGCGCCGGCACGCTGGACGCGGTCGATACGGTGCTGAAAGTCTTCGGCATGGTCAACGCGGTGCCCGGCTTCGGCGATCATCCGAAAGTGATCGACGGTTGCACCGATCTGTTCGTGGCGGTGTTCGGCGAAGCGGGCAAGCCCGCCCGCTCGGCGGTGGGCATGGGCAGCCTGCCGCGCAACATCGCCGTCGAGATCGAGGCCGTGGTGCTGCTGGCGGATTGAGCGATGAGCGATCGTATCCTGGGCGTGCTGGGCGGCATGGGGCCGCTGGCCGGGGCGCAGTTCATGCTGCGCCTGACCCTGCTGACCCCGGCGGAGCGCGACGCCGACCACATCCCCGCCGTGCTCTGGTCCGACCCGCGGGTGCCGGACCGCACGCGCGGGCGCGGCGTGCCGGAAGCCGACCCGCTGCCCTGGCTGCTGCGCGGCATCGCCGGACTCGCCGCCGCCGGCTGCGGGGCGATCGCGGTGGCCTGCAACACCGCCCATGAGTGGTACCCGGAGATGCAAGCCGCCGCCCCCGGCCCGGTGCTGCACATCGTGGACGCGACCATGGAAGCGATGGTCCGCGCCGGCATCCCGCCCGGTCCGGTGGGCCTCATGGGCACCGCGGCGACCTTGCGGATGCGGCTCTACCAGGACCGGCTTGAGCCGCGCGGCTGGGACTGCCTGATCCCGCCGCCCGAGGAGATGGACCGCCTGGTCACCCCCGCGATCGCGCGGGTGAAGGCGAACCGGCCGGACGCCGCCTTCCCGCCGCTGGCCGAGGCCGCGCGTGGGCTGGTGCGCCGCGGGGCGCGGGCGGTGGTGCTGGGCTGCACCGAGATCCCGCTGGCGATGGCGGCCGGTCCGGCGGCGGAGATCGGCGTGCCGCTGGTGGATTCGATCGACGCCCTGGCGCTGGCCGCGATCGCCTGGGCCCGCGGCTGACC
>DAHWNE010000069.1 GCA_027340195.1 Acetobacteraceae bacterium
CGGCCCGGGCAACCCGCCCCGACTGAACCCGAAACCCTCGCCGTAGCGGCGTCCCCGTCCCCTCACCCCCGAGGCAAAAACCCCACCAGCCGCTCCGCCTCCGCCACGATCGGGTCCGCAATCGCCGCCGCCCGAGCCGCCCCCGTCCGCAGCACCGCGTCGATCTGCCCCGGGTCCGCCAGCAACCGCTCGGTCTCCCGCGCGATCGGCCCCAGCACGCTCACCAGCAGCTCCGCCAGCTTCGGCTTGAACGCCCCGAACCCCATCCCCTCATGCTCCGCCAGCACCGCCCCCGGCGCCACCCCCGCCAGCGCGGCATAGATCCCCACCAGGTTGCGCGCCTCCGGCCGGTTCGCCAGCCCCGCCTCCGTCCCCGGCAGCGGCTCGGGGTCCGTCTTCGCCCGGCGGATCTTCAGCGCGATGGTATCGGCATCGTCATTCAGGTTGATCCGGCTCTGGTCCGAAGGATCGGATTTCGACATCTTCTTCGTCCCGTCGCGCAGGCTCATCACCCGCGCCGCCGGCCCCAGGATCAGCGGCTCGATCGGCGGAAAGAACGCCACCCCGTAATCATGGTTGAACTTCTGCGCGATGTCGTTCGCCAGTTCCAGATGCTGCCGCTGATCGTCCCCCACCGGCACCCGCGTCGCGTGATAGGCCAGGATATCCGCCGCCATCAGGTTCGGGTACACATAGAGCCCCGCCGACGCCGCCTCCCGGTCCTTGCCGGCCTTGTCCTTGAACTGGGTCATGCGGTTGAGCCAGCCCAGGCGCGCCACGCAATTGAAAATCCACGCCAGCTGCGCATGCGCGCGCACATGCGACTGCGCGAACAGCACGTGCTTCACCGGGTCGAGCCCGCAGGCCAGCAGCACCGCCGCCATCTCCCGCGTCTGCCGCGCCAGCGCCGCCGGCTCCTGCCAGACCGTGATCGCGTGCAGGTCCACCACGCACCAGATGCACTCGTGACTGTCCTGCAACGTCACCCAGTTGCGGATGGCGCCGAGGTAGTTGCCCAGGGTCGGGATGCCGGACGGCTGGATGCCGGAGAAGATGCGGGGCTGGCTCATGGCCGGGGTTTCGCCGATCGGGCGCGGGGACGCAAGCGGGCCAGCGCCTCCCGGGCCGGATAGACGCCGAGGCCGGCGACGGCGGCGAAATACCCGGCCGCGCCCAGCGCCACCAGCCCCAGCAGCGCCGCCCAACGCTCCGGCCCGCGCACCGCCAGCGCCCCCGCGAGTTCCGCCCGCGCGCCCAGCAGCAGCGCCCCCATCGCCAGCGCCGCCAGCGCCATCCGCGGCGCCCGCCGCCGCAGCGCGGCATCGAACGGCAGCTGCCCGCGCCGCGCCAGGACCCCGCCCAGCAAGGCCAGATTGACCATCGCCGCCAGACTGGTCGCCAGCGCCGGACCCAGCTGCTGCAACGGGCGCATGAAGGCCAGGTTCAGCGCCAGATTCAGCGCCACCGCCACCGCCCCGATCTTCACCGGCGTCGCCGTGTCGCCGCGCGCGAAGAACCCCGGCGCCAGCACCTTCACCAGCACGAAGGCCGGCAGCCCCAGCGCATAAGCCATCAGCGCGCGCGCCGACAGCGCCACATCCGCCCCCGCGAACCGCCCGCGCCCGAACAGCACGCCGACCACCGGCAAGGCGATCGCCGCCAGCGCCACCGCCGCCGGCAAGGTCAGGAACAGCGCGTATTCGATCGCCCGGTTCTGCGT
Organism: Acetobacteraceae bacterium; assembly: GCA_027340195.1. Taxonomy (GTDB): domain Bacteria; phylum Pseudomonadota; class Alphaproteobacteria; order Acetobacterales; family Acetobacteraceae; genus JAJZVS01. The sequence continues at coordinate 1,721 of DAHWNE010000069.1, forward strand.
CTCCGCCGCCGCCGCCGCCTGCCCCGCCCGCACCTGGCGTGACAGCAGCGGCAGCATCGCCGTCCCCACCGCCGAGCCGATCACCCCCAGCGGCAGTTGCTGCACCCGATCCGCGTAATACAGCACCGAAACGGTGCCGGCCGGCAGCAGGCTGGCGATGATGACATCCACCGCCAGGTTGAGCTGTGTCACCCCCGCGCCGACCAGCCCCGGCGCCATCCGCCGCAGCAGCGCGCGCATCGGCGGCGTCAGCCGCGGGCGCACCAGCCGCAGCCGCATCCCCGCCCGCCGCGCCGCCACCAGCAGCACGCCGAGCTGCGCCAGGCCCGACAGCGTCACCCCCACCGCCAGCGCGTGCCCGGCGCTGGGCAGGAACGGGGTCAGCCACAGCAGCGCGGCGATCATCACCACGTTGAACAGCAAGTAGCTGGCCGAGGCGGCGGTGAATCGGTCGAGCCCGTTCAGCACGCCGGAGACCAGGGCCGCGAGGCAGATCAGCACCAGATACGGAAATGTCAGCCGCGACAGCGTCACCGCCAGCGCGAATTTCGCCGGAATGGCGGCGAATCCGGGCGCCAGCCCCAGCATCACCTGCGGCATGAACACCTCGCCCGCGATCACCAGCAGGCCGAGGCCGAGCAGCATCAGCGCGAAGGCCTGTTCGGCATAGGCCCGCGCCGCCTCCCGCCCCTCGGCCGTCAGCGTGCCGGTGAAGCCGGGGACGAAGGCGGCGGCGAACGCCCCCTCGCCGAACAGGCGGCGGAACAGGTTGGGCAGGCGCAGGGCGACGAAGAACGCATCCGCCACCGGCCCGGCGCCGAGGCGGGCAGCGATCAGGATGTCGCGGACGAAGCCGAGGATGCGGCTCGCCAGGGTCCAGGCGCCAACCGTGACGATGCCGCGCAGCATGGGCGACAGGAAGCGGCGGCGGCGGCGCTTGTCAACGTTGGGTGGTGGGCTACTTCTCCGCGCGCAACTCCGCGAACACCCGCGACGCCGCCAGCAGCGCCTCCCGCACCAGCGGCGCGCCGATATACCCGGCGAGGTGCAGGATCGCCTCGGTCAACTCCTCCTCCGACCAGCCCTGGTTGCGCGCCATGCGCAGATGGATCGCCAGCTCCGCCTCCCGCCCCATCACGGTATCGGACACCACCACGATCAGCGTCCGGGTCTTGAGGTCGAGCCCCGGCCGGTTCCACAGCGTGCCGAAGATGGTCTCGGTGGTGACCTCGGCGAATTTCTGCATGATCGGGTCGGCATAGACGGTGCCGTTGAGGCGGTCGGCATAGGCCTCGCCCATCAGCTTGCGGCGCATGGCCTGGCCGGCGGCGGCCCGAGGGGACGGGGATGCGGACGGGGATGCGGACATGAATTCCTCCTTGGTTGCTTGCCCCCACTATCCCGGGGCAAGGCGGCGGGGGCAAGCCGGCCTTGACGCCCCCGTCGCTTGCACCATACTACCCACCATGGGACCGCAAGCCACCGCCCGCATCCTGGCCGGGCGCCTGCACTATGCCTGGGTGACGCTGGGCGTCATTTTCACCGTCATCGTCGCCGCCGTCGGCGTGCGCGCGGCACCCGGCGTGCTGATCGTCCCGCTGCAACGCGCCTTCGGCTGGTCGGACGCCGCCATCTCCGGCGCGGTCTCGCTCAACATCCTGCTGTTCGGGCTGATCGGGCCGTTCACCGCGGCGATGATGCGCACCATCGGCCTCAAGCGCACCGTGCTCGGCTCGATGGCGCTGCTGGTGGCCGGGGCCGGGCTGTCGGCCTTCGTGACCAAGGTGTGGGAGCTCTACCTCACCTGGGGGGTGCTGGTCGGCATCGGTTCCGGCACCGGCATGGTGGGGCTGGCGGCGGCGGTGGCCAATCGCTGGTTCGTCGCCCGCCGCGGGCTGGTGATCGGGCTGCTCTCGGCCGGCAACGCGTCCGGCCAGCTGGTCTTCCTGCCCTTCCTCGCCCATCTCGCCACCACCTATGGCTGGCAGAGCGTGCCGGAGACGGTGGCGCTGGTGCTCGCGCTGCTGATGCTGGTGGTGGTGGTCCTGCTCGCCGAGGGACCGGACGAGGTGGGCCAGGCCCCCTACGGCGCCACCACGCTGGTGCGCGAGGCCGCCGACGGCGCCAACCCGTTCCGCGTCGCCTTCGCGGGCCTCGGCCGCGGCGTGAAATCGGTCGATTTCTGGTTGCTTTCGTGCAGTTTTGCGATCTGCGGATTCTCCACCTATGGGCTGATCGCCACCCATCTGATCCCGTTCTGCGCCGATCACGGCATCCCCGAAGTGCAGGCGGCCAGCTTGCTCGCCGCGATGGGGGTGTTCGATCTGTTCGGCACCACCGGCTCGGGCTGGCTCACCGACCGCTTCGACCCGCGCATCCTGCTGTTCTGGTACTACAGCCTGCGCGGGCTGGCGCTGTTCCTGCTGCCGTTCAGCGGCTTCGGCCCGCTCAGCCTGGGCGGGTTCGCGCTGCTCTACGGGCTCGACTGGGTGGCCACCGTGCCGCCCACGGTCGCGCTCACCACGCGGGTGTTCGGCAAGCGGGATGCGCCGGTGATCGTCTCCTGGGTGTTCGCCGCGCATCAGATCGGCAGCGCCATTGCCGCCTTCGGCGCCGGGGAGGTGCGGATGCTGACCGGCAGCTACGTGCCCGCCTTCGTCGCCAGCGGGGTGGCCTGCCTGCTCGCCTCGGCGCTGGTCATGCGGATCGCCCGCGCCCCCGCCCTCGCCGCCGTCTGATATCAACCGGCGTTATGGCCGACTCTTCCGGCCAAAACGCCGGTTGGTATGCGCGCCGGGTTGGCGGGCGGCGGCGCGCGAAACAGGACTCGATACCAGCCTGCGTTGACCCATGCCTTATGGGTCAACATCAAGGCCGGCTGGTATAAGGCCGGAACGCGCGGTCTGGCGGGCGGCCGAGGGGCTGCCCTTCGCGCGGCTTGGGGGTGGGGGTCGACCAGCAGGCGTTCCCCAAAGCCGCACAATGCCGGCGCGTGGACGACACCCGAAGAGGACCGACAGCAACCGGATCGTGCTGCCGCGCCGGCTGTGAGCCGGGCGGCGCGGGGGGAACCGCGGTGGCGGTTCCCCCCTGGAGGTTATTCTTCGTCCTCGTCCTCGTCCTCGTCCTCGTCTTCGTCGTCCTCCTCCTCATCGTCGTCATCGTCGTCATCGTCATCGTCGTCGTCCTCCGCCTCGTCGTCCTCCATCCAGGCGGAGGGGCGACGAGGCCGGCCCGGCAGGTTGGGACGCCTCTCGGGGTCGTCGGTCGGTGGTCCGGCTCGGCGATCGAGCTCGTCCTCCTCCGGCTCCTCATCCGCTTCGAGCGCGGCGGTCAGAAGTCCGGTCGCCGGACGGCGCAGGCCGGCGAGCGCGCGGTGCTCGACGCAGGCGATCCCGCGGTTGTCGAGGTTGAACAGCGCCAGGCCGAGGCTGGCGGCCTCGCCCTTGAGACGGGTGAAGGTGACGCTGTCGAGGGTTCGGGTGTCCAGCATGCAGCAAAGCTGCGCGTGGCTGATCCGGAACGCGCCGCGCCGCTTGCCGCCGAAAGCGGATTCGTAGATGTCGCTCCAGAGTGCGTGAGCGACGGCTTGGATGCGGGAGTCGGAGATCATTTGGTACCTCTTTGGTGGGATGAAGTCTGGTGGCGAGGGCGGGTCTACCGACCCCGCGCAAGGGGGAATATGCACGCTTCCGGATACGGTATCAAGGGACATGAAATAAAGGATTAACTGCGGAATTCTCGGCTGAACATCAGGAGTCCCGATTCGGTTACGGTTTTTTCGTGGATTAGACCCTGACCTGTGCTGCAAGTGAGATGGACAAAGATTTTTTCTCTCAGCTATGGACTAGTGATACCGGATTATTGTGCCGGATTCGCATAGTTATGTCTCCCGTCGGTGTCGCCGCGGAGCCCGACCGCGCCCACCCCGCCCACCGTCCCGAATGCCCCCGCCCCCTGGTCAGACCGCCCCGCAACCCCCATTTCCATCACCTAACCGCCGCAGGAGACCGCCATGGCCAGTCCCGAACCGCCCACCACCACCGAACTCGAAGCCGCCGCCTTCCGCCGCCTGGTCCAGCACCTGCGCGAGCGCACCGACGTGCAGAACATCGACCTGATGAACCTCGCCGGCTTCTGCCGGAACTGCCTCTCCCGCTGGTACCGGGAGGCCGCCGCCGAACGCGGCCAGACCCTGACGGACCCGGAAGCGCGCGAGATCGTGTACGGGATGCCCTACAAGGAATGGCAGGCGAAGTACCAGAAGGAAGCCTCCCCCGCCCAGCAGGCCGCCTTCGCCGCCGCGCCCAAGGCGCATTGACCGCCCTCGTCCCCGAAGCTATCCCCCCGCCCCCACCACAGGGCGGATGCGCGCATGGCCAAGGCGGAGACCACCGATAAACCCGACACCGGCGGTATCGCCGCCGACCGGCTGCGCTCGATCGTCGAGCGCATCGAGCGGCTGGAGGAGGAGCGCAAGGCACTCGGCGCCGACATCAAGGACATCTACGCCGAGGCCAAGTCGGCCGGCTTCGACGTGAAGGTGCTGCGCCAGCTGATCCGGATCCGCAAGCAGGAGCCGGCCGAGGTCGAGGAGATCGAATCCCTGCTCGACGTGTACCGCCGCGCGCTCGGGATGTAGCGCCGGGCGGCCAAATGGCCGACACGTCCGGCCATTCGGTCGGATGGCATCGCGCGCGGCTGGTATGCGCGCCGGGTTGGCGGGCGGCGGCGCGCGAAACAAGACTCGGTACCAGCCGCTGTTGACCCATTCTTCATGGGTCAACAGCAAGGGCGGCTGGTATGACACCCCACATGCCGCAGACGCGCAGGTGCCTTGCGCCCGGCGCCACTGGGTGGCCCTCCCGCGCCGTGCAAGGCTCTCCGCAGAGGGGCTGAGACCCCGTCGGAGGAGCTCCATGTCCGCAACCACCACCGCGTCGCTCGTCGCGCGGCTCGATCGCCTGCCGTCCTGTCGGTATTTCTACAAGGTGGTCGCCCTGATCGCGATCGGCGGCTGGTTCGAGTTCTACGAGCTGTTCATGCCGGGCGGCATCGCCCTCGGCCTCATCAAGAAGAGCCACATCTATACCGCCTCCCACGCGGGGATGTTCGCGCTCGACAGCTTCGCCACCTTCCTGGCCACCTTCTTCCTTGGCATGTTCGTGGGCGCGATCCTGTTCACCCAGATGTCGGACAAGTTCGGGCGCCTCGCCACCTTCACCTGGTCGATGCTGCTCTATTCGGCGGCGATGCTGGTGATGGCGTTCCAGTCCTCGCCAGCGGTCATCGACGCACTGCGCTTCGTCTGCGGGCTGGCGATCAGCATCCAGCTCATCAACAACGATGCCTTCATCTCGGAAATCACCCCCACCCGCTATCGCGGCCGGTTCATGGCCTTCGCCATCATGGTGGTGCTGACCGCCGAGCCGGCGGTCGCGGGGATTTCCTGGCTGTTCGTGCCACACGCGCCGCTCGGCCTGGACGGCTGGCGCTGGGTGATCCTGCTTGGCTCGGTCGGCGGCGTGATCGTCTGGTGGGTGCGCCGGGGGATCCCGGAATCCCCGCGCTGGCTCGCCACCCAGGGCCGCCTGGCGGAGGCCGAGGCGGCGATGGCAGCGGTGGAGGCCCATGTCGCGCGCGATACCGGCCGCCCGCTGCCCGCGCCGGCTGCCCCCTCCGACATCGCGGTCGCGACCCATGGCGCCTGGCGGGAGATGTTCCGCCGCCCCTATCTGAGCCGCACCATCATGCTGTCGCTGTTCCAGTTCTGCCAGACGATCGCGGCGTTCGGCTTCCTGATCTGGGTCCCGATCATCCTGGTGCGGGAAGGCTTCACCGTGGTCCACTCGCTGGGCTACACGGTGGCGATCACGCTGCTGGTGCCGGTGGGCGGGCTGCTCGGCCTGGTCTTCGCCGAACATTTCGAGCGGAAATGGCAGCTGGTGGGCACCGCGGTCGGGATCGGCGTCTTCGGCATCGGGTTCTCCCAGGCGCATAGCGTGCCGATGATCCTGATCACCGGCTGCCTGCTGACGCTGGCGATGAACTGGCTGATCGCGATCTTCCACCCCTATGCCGCGGAACTCTATCCGACGCGCATCCGCGCCCAGGCGGTGGGGTTCACCTTCAGCTGGAGCCGGATCAGCGCGATCCTGGTCGGCTACGCGGTCACCTTCCTGCTATCGGTCTACGGGGTGGTCGGCGTGTTCGCGATGATCGCGGTGGCGATGGCGGCGATCGTGCTGTCGATCGGTATCATGGGGCCACGCACCAACAACCTGAGCCTCGAGGTGATCTCGCGGTGAGTGGCCCCTCGACGCGCCCGCCGGCCGGTCCTAGGCTTGCCGGCAAACGCACCGCAACCGCTTGGTGGAGGAACGGATCATGAGCCAGGGTGGCGCCGAGACCTGTCTTGCCGGGGTGAAGGTCCTCGACCTCACCCAGTTCGAGGCCGGCCCCTCCTGCACCGAGGCGCTGGCCTGGATGGGCGCCGAGGTGGTGAAGGTCGAGAACCCGAAATCCGGCGATCCCGGCCGACAGATCAATCCTCCGCCCGGGCAGGACGCGCACTATTTCCTGCAATACAACGCCAACAAGAAGTCGCTCACCGTCAATCTCAAGGACCCTCGGGGGCTCGAGCTGGTCAAGCAGCTGGCGGCCAAGGCCGACGTGTTCACCGAGAACTTCGCCCCCGGCGCGATCGAGCGTCTCGGCCTCGGCGCCGACGTGATCCGCGCCCTCAACCCGTCCATCATCTACGCCCAGGTCAAGGGCTTCGGCGCCGGCTCGCCGTTCGAGAACAACCTGGCGTTCGACATGATCGCCCAGGCCTGCGGCGG
>DAHWNE010000149.1 GCA_027340195.1 Acetobacteraceae bacterium
CGCGGGGGGTTCGACCACCGGGTCCGATCTGGTATCGTAACCGCAGCCCGGCACCCCGCCCTGCCCCACCGAGGAGGACCTCAAGGATGAAGCGCCGCACCCTGCTCGCCGCCGCCCCCGCGCTGGCGGCCGCCGCCGCCACCGCGCACGCCTCCGTTCCACGCACCACCATTACCCTGTGGCACGCCATGGGTGGCCAGCTCGGCCAGACCCTGCAAGGGATGATCGACGCGTTCAACAAATCGCAGACCTCGGTGACCGTCGATGCTGCCTACAAGGGGACCTACGCCGAGGTTCTGACTGCCACCGTGGCCGCCTGGCGCGCCGGCAAGGCGCCCTCGATCGCGCAGATTTTCGACGTCGGCACCGCCGAGATGGTCGCCGCCGGCCCGGCCACGCTGGATGTCTGGCAGCTCGCGGCCAAGACCGGCATCGCCATCGATGCGGCGCGCTACATCCCCGCCGTGCGGGGCTATTACGGGGTGGCCGGCGGCAAGATGGGTGGGGCGCCGTTCAATTCCTCCACCGCCCTGATGTGGATCAACGAAGACGCGTTCCATCGCGCCGGCCTCGACCCCGCCATGGATCTCGCCACCTGGCCACAGGTGGTGAAAGCCGCCCGTGTCATCAAAGCCAAGCGGGCAGCCGAAATACCGATGATGACCGCCTGGCCGATCTGGACACAGTTCGAGCAGTTCGCCGCCATCCATGACGTGCCGTTCGCCACCCTGGATAACGGATTCGGCGGTCCCGACCCCAAGCTGCTGATCGATTCCGCGCCGTTCGTGAAGCATCTCGGGATGCTACTGGCGCTGCAGAAGGAGGGGGTGTTCAAATACGAAGGCCGCGACGGCGCGCCGAGCCCGATCTTCTATGCCGGCAGGGCGGCGATCAGCTTAGATTCCTCGGGCATCTATGGCCAACTGAAGCAGAGCGCCAAGTTCGGCTTCCGCGATGCCTTCCTGCCCTATCATCCGTCGCTGATAAAATCGCCGATCAATTCGATCATCGGCGGCGCGGCGTTCTGGACCATGACGGCGCCGGGCCGGACCCTGGCCGAATACCGCGGCGTCGCGCAGTTCCTGAACTACATGGCACTGCCCGAGAACGACGCGCACTGGTCGAAGGCCACCGGCTACATCCCGGTCACCCGTGGCGGTAACGCGCAACTGGCCAAGGAAGGATTCTACGCCGCCAACCCGGGCACCGATCTCGCGGTCAAGCAGCTGACCCGCACCAAGGTAACGCCCTACTCGGCCGGCGTGCGGCTCGGCGGCATGGCGGAAGTCTTCGTCATCATCGAGGAAGAATGGGAGCGCGCGATCCAGAACGGCAATTCTGCCAAGGTGGCGCTGACGAACGCCGCCAGGCGCGGTCAGGCCGTGATCGACCGTTTCGCCCGCAGCATGCGCGGCTGAGCCGCCCGCCATGGAACGCCGGACCCTGTTCCCGGGCCGAGCCCTGCCGGCGTTCCTGGTGCTGCCCCAGCTGGCCATCACCGCGTTGTTCTTCCTGTTTCCGGCGTGGCGGGCGTTCGTGGAAAGCGTGCGCGCGGTCAACGGGTTCGGGCTCAATGCGCGGTTCGTCGGGTTGGCCAATTTCGCCGCCCTGCTGGGCTCCGGAACCTACCGCGCAACCGTGCTGCGCACGCTCCTCTACTGCACCGCCGTCACCGCGCTGGCGATGGCCGGCGGGCTCGTGCTTGCCGTTTTCGCCGACCGTGAAATCAAGGGGCGGGCGATCTATCGCGCATTGCTGATCCTGCCCTACGCCATCGCCCCGGCGATCGCCTCGGTGATCTTCGTGTTCCTCCTGCAACCCGAAATCGGCCTGCTCACCGGCGTGCTGAAGCAGGCCGGCATCGACTGGAACTATGTCCTTCACGGCGGCCAGGCCCTGGGGCTGGTGATCCTGGTCGGCGCCTGGAAACAGGTCGCCTATAATTTCATCTTCTATCTCGCCGGACTGCAATCGATCCCGCGTACCCTGATCGAGGCCGCGGCGCTCGACGGCGCGCGCGGCTGGTACCGCTTCCGCACGATGTTATGGCCGCTGCTGCTGCCGACCACCCTTTTTCTGCTGGTGGTGAATACCGTCTATGCCGCCTTCGATACCTTCGCGCTGATCTTCGCCCTCACCGGCGGCGGTCCCGGCACCGCGACCGAGACCATGGTGGTGAAAGTCTATCGCGACGGCATCATCAATCTCGATCTGGGCGGATCGGCGGCGCAATCGGTGATCCTGATGGCGCTGATCGTCGCCCTCACGGTGCTGCAATTCCGCTACGCCGGCGGTCGGGAACGGACATGAAGCGCCGCCCCGACTACCTCGCGCATGGGGTGCTGGGCCTTGGTGCCGCGCTGTTCGCGCTGCCGGTCTGGGTGGCGTTCGCCGGCGCGACCGAAACCGCGGGCGCGATCAATCGCGGCGATCTGTCGTTGCTGCCGCGACTGGCCGGGTTGCGCAGCTTCATCGATGTTCTGGGCTACGGCGCCTCGGCGGATGCCGGGGTGACGATCGGGCATATGCTGCTGGTCAGCTTCGCCATGGCCCTGGTGATCGCGCTGGGCAAAATCGCCATCTCGGCACTCTCGGCCTTCGCCATCGCCTTCTTCCGCTTTCCGTTCCGGATGATCGCCTTCTGGGCGATCCTGCTCACCCTGATGCTTCCCGTCGAGGTGCGGATCATTCCCACCTACGCCGTGATGTCGGAATTCCATCTGATCAACAGCTTCACCGGGCTCACCATGCCGCTGATCGCCTCGGCCACCGCAACCCTGCTGTTTCGTCAGGTGTTCCTCGCGGTTCCCGATGAGCTGGTGGAGGCGGCGCGGCTCGACGGTGCCGGGCCGATGCGGTTCTTCCTCGATATGCTGCTGCCGGTCTCGGCTCCCAACCTGGCCGCCCTGTTCGTGATCCTGTTCGTCTACGGCTGGAACCAGTATCTCTGGCCGCTGCTGGCGGTCACCAACGGACGGCTGAACCCGATCGTGCTGGGGATCGTGCGCATGATCACCACCGATCAGATCACGCCCTGGAACCTGGTCATGGCCGGTACCATCTGGGCGATCCTTCCCCCCGTCGTGGTGGTGCTGCTGATGCAGCGCTGGTTCGTGCGCGGTCTGACCGAGGCGGACAAGTAGATGGCCAGGCTGGACCTGCGCGGCCTCGCCAAGAGCTTTGCCGCCACGACCGTCCTGCACGGGATCGATCTGGCGCTGGCGGACGGCGAGATGGTGGTGATCGTCGGTGCCTCGGGCTGCGGCAAATCCACCCTGCTGCGGCTGGTCGCGGGGCTGGAGTCCCCCACCGCCGGGCGGGTGTTGCTGGATGGGACCGATATCACCGACACCGACCCGTCGCGCCGTGACATTGCGATGGTGTTCCAGAACTACGCGCTCTACCCGCATATGACCGTGTTCGGCAACATGGAATACGGCCTGAAATTGCGCGGCCTGCCCCGGGCCGAGATCGCGCGCCGGGTGGACGAGGCGGCCGCCCTGCTCGGGCTCGGCCCGTTGCTGGACCGCCGGCCGCGACAACTCTCCGGCGGACAGCGTCAGCGGGTGGCGATGGGCCGCGCCATCGTGCGCAATCCGAAGCTGTTCCTGTTCGACGAACCACTTTCCAACCTCGACGCCCGGCTGCGGGTCCAGGTCAGGGCCGATATCCGCCGCCTGCAACGCCGGCTCGGGGTAACCAGCCTCTATGTCACCCACGACCAGACCGAGGCGATGACGCTCGCCGATCGACTGGTGGTGATGCACGAGGGGCGGGTGGCGCAGATCGCCAGCCCGGTCGAGGTGTTCGACCGCCCCGCCGATACCTACGTCGCCGGCTTCATCGGCGATCCTGCAATGAATTTCTGCCCGGGGCAGCTGGCCGAGGGCGGGACCGTCGCCGCGCTCGTCGCCGGCGCGCGGATTCCCCTGCCCGAGGGGCGTCGCGCCGTGCCGGACGGCACGCGCATTCTGCTGGGCATCCGTCCCCAGCACGCGCTGCCCGCCGCCACGCCGACCGGGCTGGCGATGACCGTTGAGCTGATCGAACCGCTGGGCTCGGAGACCCTGCTGCACGGCCGGCTGGCCGATGACACAAGCTTCGCGCTGCGCATCGCCGGTCCACCTGGGCCCCTCGCCGAAGGCATCGCCCTGCCGGTTCATCTGCCGCCCGAGCAGCTGCACGTGTTCGATGCCGCCACCGGCTTGCGCCTGGACGCCCCGCCCCGCTCTGGCGCCGCTCCGGTTTCCGGGCAACACTGAGCCCATCGTCGCATCCGGAGCGTCCGCCATGGAAATCACCGCCCGTCTGTCCGAGTTCGTCGCCGGCCTCAGCCTCGACCGCCTGCCGCCGGAAGTGGTGGACCGTGCGCGCTTCCTGGTGCTGGACCTCATCGGCAACATCGTGCGCGCCCGCCACGACGCCGAAAGCACCGTGAGCTTCCTGCGCGCCGCCCGCGCGCTGGGCTTCGCCGGCGGATCCTGCGGCGTGTTCGGCGATCCCGCCCGCTACACCCCGCCCGGCGCGGCGTTCCTCAACGGGGCGCTGGCCCATTCGCTGGATTTCGACGACACCCATGCCGCCGCCAGCCTGCATCCCGGCGCCCCGGTGATCCCGGCGGCGCTGGCCGCCGGCGAGATGGCCGGCGCATCCGGCGCCACCGTGCTCGCCGCCATCATCGCCGGCTACGAGGTGGTCTGCCGGATCGCCCTGGCCCTGCCCGCCGGCGCCCATTACGACCGTGGGTTCCATCCCACCGCCACCTGCGGGGCGTTCGGGGCGGCCGCCGCCGCCGGGCGGGTCTTCGGCCTGGATGCGGCGGGGATCGCCGGCGCCCTCGGCACCGCGCTGAGCCAGGCGGCGGGCAGCCTGGAGTTCCTGGTCAACGGCGCCTGGACCAAGCGCTTCCAGGTGGGCTGGGCCGCCACCAACGGGCTGGTCGCCGCCACCATGGTGCGCGAGGGCTTCAAGGGCGCGGCCGAGGCGCTGGAAGGTCCGCACGGCTTCCTGCACGCCTATGCCCCGGCCCCGACCCCGGAGCGGGTGATCCAGGACCTGGGCACGGTCTTCGAGCTGATGAACACCGCGGTGAAGCCCTACCCCTCCTGCCGCTACGGCCATGCCGGGATCGATGCCGCGCTGGCGCTGCGCGCCGAACTCGGGCTGAAGCCCGAGGAGGTGGAAGCCGTCACGCTCGGCCTGCCGCGGGCGGGGATGGCGCTGATCGGTGCCCCGGCGGAAAAAAAGGCGAACCCGGAAAACGTGGTGGACGGGCAGTTCTCCGGCCCGTTCGTGCTGGCCTCGGCGCTGGCCACCGGGGCGATGGGCTGGGACAGCTACGCCGGTCTGCGCGATTCCGGCGTGCGCGCGCTGCTGGGCCGCATCGCCTGTGTCTTCGACCCCGAGATCGAGGCCGAGTTCCCCGCCAACATGTCGGGCAAGGTCACCTTGCGTGCCCGCGGTCAGAGCTTCACCCGCAAGGTGGTGGTGCCCAAGGGCGAGCCGGCGAATTTCCTGACCGAGGCCGAGCTGCGCGCCAAGTTCCATGGCCTGGCCGATGCGGTGCTGGGCCCCGACCGGGCGGCACGGCTGGCCGACGCGGTGCTTGGGATCGCGCAGGCGCCGGACGTGGCGGCGGTGATGCGCTTCGCCGCCCCGGCCACCGGCACCGCGCGCCTCGCGGGGTAGCCGCTCGGCGCGCAGACCACCGGGGGGCACGACGACGCTCCTCGGGCCCCGTCGCGCTTGGCTCTGGGCGGGCGCTCCCGCCACCGCGCACGGTCTATGAACGCAACCGAGGAACCGCCCGAGGGACACCCCACAATGCCTGTCTTCACCGAAGCCCGTCTGCGCGCCGCCACCGCCCTGATCGTCCGCCACATGGGGAGCGACGCGGCCGAGACCGAGCTGGTCGCCGACCATTTGGTCCGCGCCAACCTGGCCGGCCATGACAGCCATGGCGTGGGGATGCTGCCCGCCTATGTCCGGCTGCTGCAGGACGGGCTGCTGGTGCCGAACCAGACGCCGGAGACGGTGCTGGATTTCGGCGCCCTGCTGGTGCTGGACGCGCGCCGCGGCTACGGCCAGCACATGGCGCACGAGGCGGTCTCTCGCGCCATCGCGCGGGCGCGGGAAACCGGCGCCTGCGTGCTGGGGATGCGCAACGCCTCCCATATCGGCCGCGTCGGCACCTATGGGGAGCAGGCGGTGGCCGCCGGCATGGCCTTCATCGGCTACGTCAACGTCGCCGACCACCATGACATCGCCGCCCCCTGGGGGTGCGCCGAGCCGCGGCTGGGCACCAACCCTTTCGTCACCGCGGTCCCGGCCACCGATGGACCGATGCTGCTGGACATGGCCACCACCACCATCGCCGCCGGCAAGGCGCGGGTGGCGCGCAACAAGGGCGTGCCGGTGCCCGACGGCTGCCTGCTGGACGCCGACGGCCATCCCACCAACGACCCGGTGCCCTTCATCGACGATCACATCGGCGCCCTGACTGCCTTCGGCCGCCACAAGGGGTCCGGCCTGGCGGTGATGTGCGAGATCATGGCCGGCGCGGTGGCGGGCGGTCAGCGCGCCGGACAGCCGAACAAGGGGGGTATCCTCAATTCGATGTTCGCGGTCGTGATCGATCTGGCCCGCTTCAGCGGCGACGTCCGTGCCGGGGTGGAGGCGACGCGCGCGCATATCCGCTCCTCCCGTCTCGCCCCCGGCTTCGAGGCGATCCTGCTGCCGGGCGAGCCCGAGCGTCGCTCCGCCGCCGCCCGCCGTGCCCAGGGCATCCCGGTCGATGACCGCAGTTGGGCGCAGATCGTGGAGGCCGCGGGCAAGCTGGGCATTCCCCAGGCGGCGCTGGAGCAGGCCAACCAGTAGCGCGCGCCATGGAGGACCCCGCCGCCGCTGCCGAAGCCCTGCGCCTGGCCGCCGAGAGCACCGGCGACCCGGCGCAGGCGGAGGCGGCGATCGCCCTCTTGCGCGACGTCCCGCCCTCCGCGCGGGCCTCGGTGGCGCTGCCGCTTTCGGCCGCGCTGCGCACCCTGGGGGCGCTGACCGACGACCTGGACGCGCTGGACGCCGCGGTGGTGCTGGCGCGCGAGGCCTCGCCGGGCCCCGCCGCCCGGGCCGCGCTGGGGGCGGCTCTGGCGGTGCTGGGGGAGCGCACCGGCGATGCCGAGGCGCTGGGCGCGGCGCTGGAAGCCTACGAGACCGCCGCCTTCCCCGATCCGCTGTTCCAGACCCGGATGCGGCGCAACCAGGGCGCGGTGCTGACCCTGCTGGGGGGCGTCATGGGCGAGCGTGGCCTGCTGATCGAGGCCGCCGGCGCGCTGCGCGAGGCCCGCGCCCGTTTCACCGCCCTGAATGCCGCCGAGGACGCCGCGCTGGCGGCCGAGAATCTCTGCCACACGCTGCGCCTGCTGGGCGAGCCGGGCGACGACAAGGCGCTGCTGGCGGAGGCGGTCTCGGCCGGCCGCGCCGCGCTGGAACATGTCCCCCCGGGGCGCCGCCGCGCCAGCGCCGAGACCAATCTGGCCAACGCGCTGCTGGCGCTGGGCCCCGCGCATCACGCCGAAGCGCTGGCGCTGTATCGGGCCGCGCTGGCCCGGCTGACCGGTCCCGCGGATGGGCAGCGCCGGGCGGCGGCGCGGCACAACCTGCTGCGGGCGGAGCGGATCGCACAACAATCGCCTCCCGTTTGACGTCGGCGGAGAAAGCCCGCACCCTTCGCCGGTTCGCGGAGGGAAGCCGATGTTCGACCAGGAGCGTTTCATTGCCGAGTGCAAAGCCGCGGTCGCCGAGGGTCATCCGGCGGTGCGTGAGGTGGTCGCTCGCGCGGTCGCCGACCCGGGCTCGGTGCTGGCCCGGCTCGGCGAACCCTCCCGCGCCGGCATCTATCCGATTTTCCGCGACGAGAAGCTCACGATCCTCAACCTGGTCTGGGGACCCTCGATGTCGCTCATGCCGCATGACCATCGCATGTGGGCGGTGATCGGCATCTACACCGGCCGGGAGGACAATATCTTCTGGCGCCGCCGTCCGGATGGGCGGGTGGAGGCGGCGGGCGCCCGGTCCTGCTCGGTGGGCGATACCCTGCCGATGGGCCCTGACATCGTCCATTCGGTGCTCAATCCGATCCCGCGGCTGACCGGGGCGCTGCATGTCTATGGGGGCGATTTCTTCAAGCAGGACCGCAGCGAATGGGATCCCGAGACGCTGACCGAGCGGCCGTATGACACCGAAAAGGCGCGGCGCCTGTTCGAGGAGTCGAACAGGGGGGTGGGGTGAGGGGGCGCTCCACGCGAGCGATCCCACCCGCGAAACACCATGGGCAACCGGCTACGACACGCTTACGACCGGATCGGCCTGGAGGTGATCTGGAACACCGCCGGCTACGACCTGCCTGCCCTGTCCGACGACACCCGTCGCGCCGTGGCGACCCTGCGGAACACCCAGCCGGACTGAGCTCCCAACGGCACCCCGCGCCCCCTATATCCGCGCAACCATGTCCGAACCCCCCGCTTTCCTCGACCCCGCCCGCCCGCCGGTGCCGGACCTCGTCATCCCGCGCGCCCTGCTGCCCTTCCACCTGCCCGGCCGCCCGGTGCGCGGCCGGCTGGTCCGCCTCGGCCCGCTCGCCGACGCCCTGCTCACCCGTCGCGCCATCCCCGATCCGGTCCGCCGCCTCACCGGGGAGGCGCTGGCGCTCGCCGCCGCGCTCGCCGGCGCGCTCAAGTTCCAGGGATCGTTCTCGCTCCAGGCCAAGGGGGACGGCCCGGTCGGGCTGCTGATCGCCGACTGCACCGAAACCGGCGCGCTCCGCGGTTACGCCAGCACCGATCCCGATCGCCTCGCCGCGTTGCTGACGCATACGCCGGAACCCTCCGCCGCCACGCTGCTCGGCCAGGGCTACCTCGCCTTCACCGTCGATCAGGGGCCGGACCGCGAGCGCCACCAGGGCATCGTCGCCATCGAGGGCGACTGCCTCGCCACCATGGCCGGGCATTATTTCACCAGCTCCGAACAATACCCCTGCCAGCTCCACCTGGCCGCCGACCACACCGTGGAGGGCTGGCGGGCCGGCGCGCTGGTACTGGAACGCATCGCCGGGGCCGAGGGCGCCGACCCGGCCCTGTCCGAAGCCGCTCGGGCGGAAGCCTGGCGCGCCGCCACCACGCTCGCCGCCACCCTGACTGATGCCGAACTCCTCGACGACCGGCTGTCCGGGGAGACCCTGCTCTGGCGCCTGTTCGGCACCGAGGGGGTTGCCGCCGACCGCGCCCGCGCGCTCTCCTTCGGCTGCCGCTGCTCGCGCGCGCGTCTGGCCGGTATCCTGGAAGGCTTCGACGCCGACGACCTCGACCACATGACGGTCGATGGCAGCATCGTGATGACCTGCGAATTCTGCAACCACGATTTTCGCTTCGCGCGCGCCGCCACTAGGCCGCGCACCCGGCATTGACCGGCCCTGCGGCGCTGGCCATGGTGCGCGCGGCTTCGCAAACGGGACCCAGGCGTATGAAGTTCCTGATCGACCGCCGGGCGGCGCTGCTGCTGCCGCTGGCGCTGGCCGGCTGTGGCGGCGGTGGCGCGCCGGTGGCCTATCCGCGACTGGACTACAGCTATCTACCGAAGCTGCACCTGAA
>DAHWNE010000171.1 GCA_027340195.1 Acetobacteraceae bacterium
GGTCGGGCCTGTTCGTGATCGCCGAGCATTTTCAGCGGGTGGAGCACTGCCTGCTGGCGCTGCCGGGCGCGCCCGAATCGGGGCTGAAGCGGGCCCATTCGCATCCCGTCGCGCTGGGCCAAGTGCGCCGCTTCCTGCGTGATGCCGGCCTCACCCCGGTGGTGGAGGCCGATACCGCCGGCGCGGCGCGGCTGGTGGCGGAGTGGGGCCGGCCGGAGGAAGCGGCGATCGCCTCCTCGCTCGCCGCCGAGATCCATGGCCTCGCGATCCTGCGCCGCAATGTCGAGGACGAGGCGCACAACACCACCCGCTTCTACGTGATGGCGCCGCGCCCGCGGGTGCCGGCGCCCGCCGACGGGGCGATGGTCACCACCTTCGTCTTCCGGGTCCGCAACGTGCCCGCGGCGCTGTACAAGGCGCTGGGCGGATTCGCCACCAACGGGGTGAACATGACCAAGCTGGAAAGCTACATGCTGGAAGGCGCGTTCACCGCCACCCAGTTCCTCTGCGATGTCGATGGCCACCCGGACCAGCCGGCGCTGCGGCGGGCGCTGGAGGAGCTGTCGTTCTTCTCCTCCGAGGTGCGGGTGCTGGGGGTCTATCCGGCGGCGCCGTTCCGGCTGGCGCAGGCGGGGCGGGGATAGGCTATTTCTGCCGCCAGGGAAGCCCGGCGGCTTTCCAGCCGCTGATCGTGCCGCGATGGCCCGCGGCGTCCGGCGGTCCCTCGAACCCGTCGGCGACGTTATAGACGGCGGTGTAGCCCGCCGCCTGCGCCGCCCGCGCCGCCGCCATCGACCGCCCGCCGGTGCGGCAGATGAAATAGAGATGGTGGTCGGTGGTGAGCCCGGCCTCGGCCAGGTGCCGGGTGAAGGCGGGATTGACCGCCATCGCCGGGTAGATCTGCCAGGGGATCAGCACCGCCTGCTTGCCGGCGGAAACCAGGTCGGGCAGGCCGACGAAGTTCCACTCCGCGTCGGTGCGCACGTCGATCAGCTGCGCCTGGGGGTCGCTGCGCAGGGCTTCCCATGCGGCCTGGGGCGGGACATCTTCGACCATCGGGCACTCCTTGGGGGAACGGGCGATGACAGAAGCCTATCACGGCGCATCCTGGCAAGACGGGCTGGAGGCGGCGATCGGGCAGACGCCGCTGATCCGGCTGCGCCGCGCCTCCGAGGCGACCGGCTGCACCATCCTGGGCAAGGCGGAGTTCATGAACCCCGGCGGGTCGGTGAAGGATCGCGCCGGGCTCTATCTGATCGCCGATGCCGAGGCGCGCGGCGTGCTCAAGCCGGGCGGGACCGGGGTGGAGGGCACCGCGGGCGACACCGGGATCGGCCTGACCCTGGTGGCGAACGCGCGCGGCTACCGCGCGGTGATCGTGATGCCGGAGACGCAATCGCGCGAGAAGATCGAGTTCCTGCGCATGATCGGCGCCGATCTGCGGCTGGTGCCGGCGAAGCCGTACCGCGACCCGGGCAATTACGTCCATGTCTCCCGCCGGCTGGCCGAGGAGATGGGCGCGTTCTGGGCCGACCAGTTCGACAATTTGGCCAATCGCGAGGGGCATCGGGCCGGCACCGGGCCGGAGATCTGGGAGCAGACCGGCGGGCGGATCGACGCCTTCACCTGCGCCTGCGGCACCGGGGGCACCCTGGCCGGGGTGGCGCTGGCGCTGAAGGCGCGGCGGGCGGAGGTGCGGGTGGTGCTGGCCGACCCCGAGGGGTCCGCGCTCTACGAATGGGTGAAGGGCCGGGAGATGACGGTAACGGGGAGCTCGATCACCGAGGGCATCGGCCAGTCGCGGGTGCCGGGCAATCTGGAGGGCGCGCCGATCGACGATGCTGAGAAGATCCCCGACGCCGAGGCGCTGGCGCAGATCTACGACGTGCTGATCCACGAGGGGCTGTCGGTCGGCACCTCCTCGGGGATCAACATCGCCGCCGCGGTGCGGGTGGCGAAGGCGCTGGGGCCGGGGCACACGGTGGTGACGGTGCTGTGCGACGGCGGGGCGCGCTACCAGTCCAAGCTGTTCAACCCGGAGTTCCTGCGCGGGAAGGGGCTGCCGGTACCGGCCTGGCTGGGGGGGTAGGTCACAGCGCCTCCGCGGTGCCCAGAATGGTCGTCGCCTGCGCCGACAGCACGCCGCCGTTGCCATGCGCGATCGCGGTGTGGATGCCTGGCACCTGACGCTCGCCGGCTTCGCCGCGCAGCTGCTGGACCGCCTCGATCAACAGGAACAGCCCGTACATGCCGGGATGGCAGAACGACAGCCCGCCGCCGTTGGTGTTGACCGCAAGCCGCCCGCCGGGGGCGATGGCGCCGTCGGCGACGAAGCGTCCGCCCTCGCCCTTCGGGCAGAAGCCGAGGTCCTCGAGGAACAGGATGGTGTTGATGGTGAAGGCGTCATAGAGCATCGCCAGCCCGATCTCGCGCGGGGACAGCTTCGCCATGCGGTAGGCCTGCGCGCCGGCGGCGACGGCGCCGGTCACCGTGAGATCGGGCATCGACGAGATGGAGGCGTGGGTGATCGACTGCCCGCAGCCCAGCACATAGACCGGCTTGCGGCGCAGCGCGCGGGCGCGTTCCGGCGCCACCACGATCAGCGCCCCGCCGCCGTCGGTGACCAGGCAGCAGTCGCGCACGGTGAACGGGTCGCTCACCGGACGGGCGGCGATCACGTCGGCGATGCTGAGCGGGCGGCGGTCCCAGGCGGCTGGGTTGCGCTGCGCCCAGGCGCGGGCGGCCACCGCCACCTCCGCCAGCTGTTCGCGGGTGGTGCCGTAGAGATGCATGTGGCGGGAGGCGGCGAGCGCGTACGCGCTGGCCGGCAGGAACGGGCGGAACGGGGTCTCGTAGGGGTTGTATTCGCGCACGCTGGCCTGGCGGCGGCCGACCGTGCGCTGGGTGCTGCCATAGGCGATGGCGGCCACCGAGCAGAGACCGGCGTCGATGGCGGCGAGCGCGTGCGCCACATGCACCTCGAAGGAGGAACCGCCGACGATGGTGGAATCGGTATAGGCGTCCGGCAGGCCGAGATATTCGGCGAGCGACATCGCCGAGGTGCGGGCCTGGGTGGTGGCGCAGAACAGGCCGTCCACGTCGGCCAGCCGCAGCCCGCAATCCTCGAGGGCGCGGGAAATGCCCTGCGCCATCAGGTCGATCGGCGACATCTGCGCGGCGACCGCGCCGAGATCCGAGCAGGCGATTCCGGCGATGGCGGCGCCGCCGCGGGGCAGGGGGGACAGCGCCGGGCTCACGCGCCGGCCTCCGCGGGGAAGAAGACGGGGATGGGGGGTTCGTCCCCGCCGGGGCGATGGGTGCGGAAGCGCACACGCATGCCGATGCGGACCGCGGTCGGGGCGATGTCCTCGACCCGGCTCATCATGCGGAAGCCTTCGTCGAGGTCGATCAGCGCGACGTTGTAGGGTTCGCCTTGCTGGGGGTGGACCACGGTGGTGGCGTGGACGGTGCCGAGGCCGGCGGAGTGGTGCCAGGTGAGGGCGGCGCCAGTGCGCGGGGCGATCACGCGCGGGTAGAACACGGCGGCGCCGGTTTCCGCGTCGCGCTGGAAGGCGAGGATGTCTTTTTCAAGAAAGTCGAGATAGGTGCTCAGCGGCGAGGCGTCCATCGCCAGTCCCTCCGGTTGGTCGGGGGCATTTGTCCATGGCGGGGCGGAGGCGGCAAGGGTGGCCCGAGTGGTCATGCGGCCGGATCGAACGCGCATTCATCATCGCCGTGCGCTTTTCGTGCCGTCTCGCATCCTGGACATCGCGCTCGTCGAATACGCGATGCGTTTCCGGCTCTGCGACGAAGATGTCGATCTCGGCGACCGGACCCATGCGCCGCTGTTGGGTCGGAACGCCGTCTTGCGTGCCGAACCGGCAGTCCGAACGGAGGGCCCCAAGGCCCGCCGAACGCGCAGCTTGCCATTCAGCGACGTCGCGCCACCACCGCAGACGTGGCCACGCCGAGATGGGTGCCGATATCGACGGCTCGCACTTCGGCGAATCCGGCCGCCGCCAGCCATTGCGTGTATTCGGGAAGGGTAAATGTATCACCGGCCGTGGTTGCGACCAACATATTGAGGGCGAACAACACCGCCTGCGGCGGGCCGGTGCGGTCCGGTTCCGGCAGGAAATCGATAATGGCGATCTGCCCGCCCTGCCGAAGAGCATCGTGCAGCCGACCAAGCAGGGCACGCGATGATTCTTCACCTTCCGAGTGGACGATGTTGCCAAGAAGCGCCAGATCAAAGCGATCTCGTCCGAACTCCACCGATTTCAAATCTCCGGCGAGATAGTCATAGCGGTCGGAAAGCCCGTGGCGTGCGACAAAGCTTCGAGTTTCAACGAGTACTCCCGGAAAATCGTGAGCGGTGACGCGCAGGCTCCGATACCGCTCTGCGAAGGCAATGCTCCATACGGCCGACCCCGCCGCGACATCCAGGGCCTTGGCGCCGTCCGGGACGCTGAGGGCACCGGCCAGCCGTTCCGCCGGGGCGCGGTTCATCACATGGAGACTGCGGATCAAGGTCGGGAAGAATCGTTCGGCCCGTTCCGCGCGGTCGACCGTCTGGGGGGGGCGACCGCTACGCACCGTCTGCGGGAGGCCTTTCCATGCGTCCCAGATGTCGTCCGTTTCCAGTATGGCGCCGACATATTCGGGAGCGCTGCGCACCAGATAACGCCGCGCCAGGGGGGTTAGGTCGTAAACGCCCGCGGTCTTGACCAGGAAACCGAGTGCGACCATGGCGTCCAGCAACATGCGAAGTCCGCGTGGGTCACAACCCGTGGCAGCGGCCAATGCCGGCACTCCTGCCGGATTCGGCGCCAGAGCGGAGAAAATGTCGCATTGGACAGCCGCGGCCAGTGCGCGTGATGGCATCATCGCGAAATGAAGTCCAAGAATTGCTTGTGGACTCGTGTCTTGTTTCTGGACATCAGACATCCAACCCTCCTGCTGTTTCTTCACACTCCAGTGGCGAATCTCGTCATTATTACGATGATTGATACCTGCATGATACCCTGCATTGCGACTACCCGCACATAACGACGCATGAGGCGCCCGATCCGCTCCGTATCAGGGGTTGGTTTTCGCAATTCGAAGTAGACCATCAGATTAGCCGGCAGAAGAATTCCCAGGCCCTGGGCGGTCAGGACCGTCAAGATCAAGAGCGCGGCCATGACCCAGGCGTATTGCGGCCAGGGCAGGGCAAGGAAGCCCATTCGGCTGGCCAAGAACCAGCCGGCGGTTCCGGTAATCGCGGCGAGGGTCGGCAGCAGGAATAGAGTTTTCGGCAGCAACCTCAGAACCACGGCTCGACGCGCGGGCAAGGGTAACTCGCGCAGGATGGGCCCCAGAATAAACCCGAGGAACAAGTCGATCCCTGTCCACAACAATCCCGCAAATACATGGGCAAAGGTCAGCGCCCAAAGGCTGCCTCGAGCGATCACGACGGCTGTCGCGACCAGCGCCAGCGCGACCCAGGCCAAGTTGGATAGCCGGATTGGAGGTGCTTCGATAACTGTCGCGCTCAATGCTTCTTGCCCCCAGGGATCACCAGCGTCATCGCCGGGAAGCGCGCGGCGGCCGAAACCGGCTGCGGTCCCGGCACTGCGTGACGGATTGGCGGCAGTGACTTCAGATAGGCGGCAATCGCAAGCGCGTCCCGTGATGTGAGATAGGAGAACGAACGCCACGGCATGACTGGCGCCAGCCTGCGACCTCCCGGGATAATGCCGGTACGAATCGCGCGCGCGATCTGCGCGCGACTCCAATTTCCAAGGCCGGTGGCACGATCCGGGGTAAGGTTGGGTGGAAAGAAAATTCCCTCAGGCAGCCGGAATCCGATGGAAGATCCGGCAAGAAATCGTCCCATCTGCGGATGGCCGGCCAGCGATCCGGGGGTGTGGCATCCCGTGCAGTCCATAATATGGACCAGATACCTGCCGCGGGTCAGAGGGCTCGCCCTCGCCACCGTGGGCTTGGCCAGCACCGCGCCACCGACCAAGATAGCGCCAAAAAACCAACTGTGGCGGTTGGAAATCGACATTTCCGCCTCCAGAGTCTCTTGACCAAAGCGGTGCCCTGGTATTCAACCACTTGTGAGGCGTCAAGTGGAGACGATGTTAAAGATAGGAAATACCTTCGTCATCCGCGCATTTCGATCCTCGGCCTGTCGCGATTCCCTTGCGCGCCGGTTTGAAACAACGGGTATTTGATGATCTCCATCAGGTTGCGCGTCGGGAAATCTTCTCTTCCTCAACGGCAGCACGTTGGACTGTGTGTTTCGGCGAAGGCCTGGAACGCGGCGCGGTCGGCCGGGTCGAGGATGACCGGGTGCCGACGAAGGGCATCTCGTCGGTTCATGTCGATAATCGACTCACGCCGCCGGGCGCGACATGTTGTCACCGATATCGCACCCCGTACGGCCCAGGCGCGGAATGCCCGCGCTGCCATACGTCCACCTGACCGAAGGAAGTTCGGTCCCGCCGCCCTGACGATGTTCACCGGGCTCCGCGGCGGCTGCCCGGTGTCACGCCGAGCCGGCTGATCCCGGAATGCCGTTCGCCTGCCCATGGCAATGATCTGCCCAGGCGATCATTCTCGCTCCCGCAGCGGTAGCAACTCGTGAATCTCCCAATTCCCGACCTTGACGCTCGGGAATTACCGGCGCATCACGTTGCCGTCACTCCAAGGAGCGCGCCATGTCCCTGCCGCCCGCCTCCGCCTCCGCCGCC
>DAHWNE010000192.1 GCA_027340195.1 Acetobacteraceae bacterium
ATGGTGGCGATCCGCCCGATGATGAAGCCCACCGCCATCACCGGCGCGGTCGGGTTGATCCAGATCCACAGCCAGCAGGCGGCGAACAGCACCCCCATCGCCAGCAACACGTCACGCCGTTCGATCCGCTCCCCCAGCCAACCGTTGCCGACCAGCGCGAAAAACGTCGCCGCCGAGGCGATCACCAGCAGGCCGAACACGAAATGCGGGGAGGCGCCGTGATCGACCATGAACACCGGCATGAAGGCGCCGACGCCGTAGATCATGCCCGGGTAGCTCAGCATCCAGCAGGCCAGGATCACGATCGAGCGGGTGCGGTATTCGGGGGCGGTGAAGATTTCGCGCCAGGCGCCGGGTCGCGCCGGGATGACGGGATGCAGGCCGACCGCGGGCTCGGGCAGGGCGGCGCCCGAGGCGCGGACGCAGCGGGCCTCGAGCCGGGCCATCGCCGCCTCGGCGCGGTCGTGATGGCCGTGCGCTTCCAGCCAGCGCGGCGATTCCGGCAGCCGCCACAGCAGCAGCGGCACCAACCCCAGGATCTCGATCGCCGCCGAGACCCAGACGAACAACTGCCACTGGCCGGGAATCCACCAATAGGCCATCAGCGAGACCACCACGAACACGAGCCCGGTGGCCCCCTGCGAGGCGAGCAGCAGCTTGTTGCGGGCCTGCGGGTGGATCATCTCCGCCAGGTACACCGCATGGGTGGCGACGATACCGCCCACCCCCAGCGTGCTCAGCGCCGACAGCACCACCAACCCCCAGTAGTTGGTGACGAACACGAACGGCCACAGGAACAGCCCGCCCAGCACCGCCGAGGCGATGATCGCGGGGCGGCGGCCGAAGCGTCCGGCCACCCAGCTCATCAGGAACGCGCCCAACAGCACGCCGAGCCCCACCTGCAGCGCCTGGATCACCGCGTATTGGGTGTCGGTGATCAGGTGATGCGGCTTCCAGACGAACGGATAAAGCCGGGCGGCGATGCCGTCGGTATCGACGATGATGAAACCCCAGGCGACCTCAACCAGGATCGCCAGCTCCCATTGGATGCGGGTGAGCGGCAGACGGTCGATGCGCGCGGCGATGCGCCCCTCGCGCGAGGCGGATTCGGACATGGCTTCCCTCCGTGCCGGCGGGCGACGGTTGGAGCCGGACTGGCGCTCCGCCGCTCCTACTGCCGGGTAGCGTGCGGGCCGAACCGTGCGCCTGTCAACCGATTCCACCCGTCCGCGCGGCCCGCGCGGTAACCGCTACGGCGTGACGATCGGGAATGCTCGCGCCGGCGGGTCGATCAGCGCGAGCAGCGCGGCCAACCGTCCTTCATCCCCGGCCACCCGCACCGTGCCCGCTTCCGTCAGCGCCGCCAGCGCGCCGTCCTCGCGCAACAGGGGCAGCAGGGCGGCGCGCGTCAGCGTGAGCGTCAGCTCGGCCGGCTCGTCGCGATCCGGCCAGTGGTGCAGCACGGCGCGTTCCAGCCGCATGAGAAAGCGCTCGCCGATATCGGGGAACTCCCAGGCGATGGTGATGCGCTGGCCGGCGGCGCGATCGCCGTTCAGGCCGACCGCCAGGGCCTCGAAGATCAGCGACACCGGCAGCAGGGAGGCCATCGGCAGCGCGGCGAGGCGCGGCAAGGGCGGGCGCGGCGGCGGCGCGGGTGCGCGCAGCTCCTGCGCCCCGGTCAGATAGGTGTTGCGCCAGGCGGCGCTTTCCGAACGGTAGCCGAGCTGTTCCAGCGCCTGGGCCTGCAACGCGCGCGCCTCCCGGTTGGCGGGTTCGGCGAACACCAGATGCGTCAGCACCTCGGCGACGAATCGATAATCCCCGGCGGCAAAGGAGTCTCGCGCTTTCGCCAGCAGCGCGTCGGCCCCACCCATGAACGCCACGTAGCGCGGCGCGGCGGCCTCGGGCGGCAGCGGGTCGAGGTTGGCGGGATGGCCGTCGAACCAGCCGAGATAGCGCTGATACACGGCCTTCGCGTTATGCGCGACGGTGCCGTAATAGTCGCGGATGTACCAGAATGGCGCGTAGTCGGCCGGCAGGCGCAGCTGTTCGGCGATCTCGCGCGGGGTCAGGCCGGCATTGGCCAGGCGCAGCGTCTGGTCATGGATGAAGCGATACACGTCGCGCTGCACCGCGAGATAGGTGGCGATACGGGTCCGGCCGAAGCGCGGCCAGTGATGGCCGCCGCACAGCGCCGCGGCGCGCGCGCCGAAGCGGTCCAGCGCCAGATCCAGCGCCCGGCTCCAGGCGCGCGCGTCGCGCACTTCGGCGCCGCGCAGCGTGTACAGATTGTGCAGCCCGGCGCAGGCATCATCGGCCGCGTTCAACACCTGCTCGTCGGGCAGGTAGAACAGCATCTCGGCCGGGGCTTCGGTTTCCGGGGCGAGCAGGAATTCGCAGGCGACTCCGTCGATCGTCCGCGTCTCGCCGTCGGTGGTGATGGGCGTGTCGGGCGGCAGCAACCCGACCCGTCCGGCGGAGGTGGTCTTGCCGAGACCCGCGTCCACCAAGCCGCGCGCATCGGCCGGCAGCCTAGTGCCGTACATGTAAATCGCGCGGCGGCGCATGACATGGCCGGCCAGTACGTTCTCGGATACGGCAGCGGTCAGGAATCGGTCCGGGGCGACGATCGGCGCGCCCGGCAGCATTCGGTCGGCCAGCGCCTCCGAGCCGCCGAAATGATCGCTGTGGCTGTGGGTATAGATCAGGGCGCTGACCGGGCGGGCGCCGAGATGGCGGTCGGCCAGCGCCAGCGCGGCCTCGGCGCATTCGCGCGAGATCAGCGGATCGACCACGATCCGCCCGCGCGTGCCCTCGATGAAGGTGATGTTCGAAAGATCGAGGCCGCGCACCTGATGGACGCGGGCGGAGACGCGGAACAACCCGCCGATCGCGTTCAGCCGTGCCAGACGCCACAGGCCCGGATGGACCGTGTCCGGGCAAGGCGCGTCCGGTCCCTGGAACGCGGCGAAGCGGGCGAAATCCCAGGCGGTGTGGCCGCCGCTGCGGGCCGGGATCGGGGCGGGGTCGAGCGGCGCGATCCGCCCGCGCATGGCATCGGCCAGATCGTCCGGGTCGTCCGGCGGCAGCGCGGCGGCAGCGGCGGCCAAGGCGGCGCGGGTGGCGGCGGTGGCGGGGTGTCTGGGATCGGACATTCTGGCGGACGGTCTCCCGATCGCCGGCTCATCCGGCCGGCTGGGCGAAAAACCTAACCGCCGGCGACGGCCGCGGCAATCAAGGACCGAAGCGATGGCATCGGGGCTTGGCCGCACCCGTCCCGGACCGCCGGCATCACCCGCTCGGTTGCACCCGCCGGAACTTGTGCAGGCTGCGCAGGTTGGCGGGACGCTCCTGGCCCGGATGGGTGGTGGGCCAGTTGGTCCAGGACACCTCGCCCACATAGAGATCGCCGCGGCTGTCCACGGTGAGCCCGTGCGGGGCCATGAACTCGGTGGGGCCGAGGCCGGCATGGAGCCCGCCCAACCGGGCGATGCGCTTGCCGGTATGGTCGTGGATGCTGATCCGCGGCCCCAGGTT
>DAHWNE010000214.1 GCA_027340195.1 Acetobacteraceae bacterium
TCGCCGTGCGCAGGCTCTCCTCCTTCGCTTCCAACAGGCCGCGCAGCTGTTCCAGCAGGAAGCCGAACACCTCCTGATGCCGTCCGCCCTCCACCAGCCCGCGCAGCGCGCGCGCCACCACCAGCCCCGCGCCCGGCCCGCCCAGCACCCGCGGCAGCAGCCGCGCGGCCAGCCGCCGCGCGCGCCCGTCCTCGATGCTGGCCAGAATCCGCGGCAGCGTGCCGGCCAGCGCCACCGCGGCCGGGCGGGCGGCCGCCGGGTCGGCGAGGAACCGATGCAGAATCCCCGGCAGATCGAGTTTGCGCAGCACCCCGGTCACATCGGCGTCGGTGAACACATGGGTCGCGACGAAGCGGCCCAGCGCTGCCCCCAGCCGCGCCTTCTGCCGCGGCAGAATGGCGGTGTGCGGGATCGGCAGCCCGAGCGGATGGCGGAACAGCGCGGTGACGGCGAACCAATCGGCCAGCCCGCCGATGAACCCGGCGCGGCAGGCCTGGCCCAGCAGCCCCGCCACCCAGCCGTCGGCCAACCCGGGCGGGATCGCCAGCGCCGCCAGCGCGCCCGTGCCCATCAGCCCCAGCAGCGCGGTCGCCAGCGCCTTCTGCCGCCGCAGGGCGAGGCGCAGCGGGGTATCGGGATCGAGGTTCGGGGGGGACATGGATCGGTCTTAGCCGCCGCCGCGCCGGCTGGCTATTGCGGACATAAAGATATCCTTATACACCCCGGCCGCCAATGCAGCAGGAGCCGGCGCAATGCCCGACTACAAGGTCAAGGATATCGCGGATGCCGCCTGGGGGCGGAAGGAAATCGCCATGGCCGAGGACGAGATGCCCGGCCTGATGGCGATCCGCGCCGAATACGGGGCGAGCAAGCCGCTGGCCGGCGCGCGCATCGCCGGCTGCCTGCATATGACGGTGCAGACCGCGGTGCTGATCGAGACCCTCCAGGCGCTCGGCGCCACGGTCCGCTGGTCGTCCTGCAACATCTTCTCCACCCAGGATCACGCCGCCGCCGCCATCGCCGCCGCCGGCGTGCCGGTGTTCGCCTGGAAGGGCGAGACCGAGGAGGAGTTCTGGTGGTGCATCGAGCAGACCGTGCGCGGTCCCGACGGCTGGACCCCGAACATGATCCTCGATGACGGCGGCGACCTGACCCTGCTGATGCACCAGAAATATCCGGAGATGCTGGCCGAGGTGCGCGGCATTTCGGAAGAAACCACCACCGGCGTGCACCGGCTGCGCGACATGGCGCGCGACGGCAAGCTGCTGACGCCGGCGATCAACGTCAACGACAGCGTCACCAAGTCCAAGTTCGACAATCTCTACGGCTGCCGCGAATCGCTGGTGGACGGCATCCGCCGCGGCACCGACGTGATGATGGCGGGCAAGGTCGCGGTGGTGAACGGCTTCGGCGACGTCGGCAAGGGTTCCGCCGCCAGCCTGCGCAACGCCGGCTGCCGGGTGATGGTGACCGAGATCGACCCGATCTGCGCCCTGCAGGCGGCGATGGAGGGCTATCAGGTCGTCACCATGGAGCAGGCCGCGCCGATCGGCGACATCTTCGTCACCGCCACCGGCAACGTCGATGTCATCACGCTTGACCACATGCGGGCGATGAAGCACCGGGCGATCGTGTGCAACATCGGCCATTTCGACTCGGAGATCCAGATCGGCGCGCTCCGTAACTACAAATGGGAGAACGTGAAGCCGCAGGTGGACGAGGTGATCTTCCCCGACGGCAAGCGGCTGATCGTGCTGTCCGAGGGGCGGCTGGTGAACCTCGGCAACGCCACCGGCCATCCCAGCTTCGTGATGAGCGCCAGCTTCTGCAACCAGGTGCTGGCGCAGATCGAGCTGTTCAACGCCCCCCCCGGCCGCTACCAGCGGCAGGTCTATACCCTGCCCAAGGCATTGGACGAGAAAGTGGCCGCGCTGCACCTGGCCAAGGTGGGGGCGACCCTGACCAAGCTGACGCCGGCGCAGGCCGAATATATCGGCATCCCCGCCAGCGGACCGTTCAAGCACGAGCTCTACCGCTACTGAGTGCGCGCGGCCGGGCGGAAGTACCGCCCGGCCGCCACCTCACACCGTCGCGATCGGGGTCGCCGGCGAACCCACCGCCCCGGGCAGCCGCAGCGGGGGCGCGGTCAGCAGGAACCGCGACCGCCCGTTGGCACGCAGCCAGTCGGCCAGTTCGGTCAGGTACCACATCTCGCCCAGATACACGCCGAGCTTGAACAGGCAATGCGCGTGCAGCGGCAAGGAAGCGCAGAACGGCTCGGCGCAGGGCCGCGCCGGCGCCGCTTCCACCGCGTAATTATCGGCCAGCAGCGCCACCAGCCCGGTCTCGGTGATCCAGTTCAGCAGCCGCGCGTCGCGCCCATCCAGCGCCGAGGTGGTGGAATGCAGCAGCTTCGGGTCCGGCTGCTTGTTCATCTTCAGCAGCGCGTCGGCGAAGCCGGTGCGTAGGCAGACCAGATCGCCCGCCTCCACCACCACCTTGTCCTTCGCCAGCACGCCCATCAGGTCCTCGTAGCCGACGATATGGCCCGAGCGCCCGAAATGCGCCTCGAGATCGATCATCACCGCGCGGCCCTGGATGCCGTGCCGCGCCATCGGCTCGAGCCCCAGATGCCGCGCCCCCTGCTCCTGCCCCGACGGGGTCTGCCCGCCGGCGGCGTCGTACAGCACCGGCCCCACGATATCGCGCCCGGCGCGGAAGCCGTTGTAGTAAACGTCCTCCAACTGGCCATCGCCATCGACATCGAACATCTGCCCGACATGGGCCAGGCTGTCCCACTGGGTGGAATACTGCAACGTCAGCAGCACCTGATCGTCGCTTACGATATCGAGCAGGCTCGGGTCGTCGCAGCGCAGCGGGTAGTTCATGTTGGGCTTGCCGTCGCGCAGGGTGGGCTTCAGCACCGGCGGGCCGCGGCGCGGGTTGAGGATCTGCCCGCCCGGATAGTCGAGCGGCAGCGACAGGCAGAAGGTCCGCCCGGTCCGCACCTCGGCGATGCCTTGCAGCACCTTGGCCGGGGTCACCAGGTTGAGCCGGCCGAGCTCGTCATCGGGGCCGAAATCGCCCCAGGTGGAGCCTTCCGGCCGCCGGGTCCAGCGTTGCGTCGCCATGCGTTCCCTCCGCGTCATCACCGGAGGCATCCTGCCCAAGCCCGGGCCGCGCGCCAAGGCTCCGGCCTATTCGGCCGGTTGCGCGTCGCGTCCCCGCAGCAGGAACAGCATCAGCAGGGCCGGGATCACCACAAAGGCCATCGCGTGAAAATCGTTGTTGTAGGCGATGATCTGGGCCTGACGGTTGATCTGGGCATTCAGCAGCTCCGCGCCGTGGCGGGTGACCGGATCATAAAGCCGCGCCATCGGGCTCGGCCCTTGCAGCAGCCGGTCGAACGGCGTGATCCGCGCGGCGAGATCGGCATGGCTGGTCTGTTCGCTGCGCGCCAGCATGAAGGTGGTGACGGAAATGCCGATCGCCTGCCCCAGATTGCGGGTCAGCGCCTGCAGCGCGGTCGCGTCCCCCCGCAGCCGCGCCGGCAGGGTGACGAAGGCGATCACGGTGAGCGGATTGAACACCAGCCCGACCGAGAATCCCTGGCCCATCAGCGTCAGCATCATCCGCGTCTCGCTGACGTTCGGCGTCCAGTAGCCGATGCTGTAGAGCATCAGCCCCAGCAGGATCAGCCCGGCCGCCATGATCTTGCGCTGATCGACGTATTTCGACAGCCAGCTGGCGAAGAACATCGCCGACATGGTGCCGATCCCGCGCGGCGAGAGGGCGAAGCCCGCGGTCTGCACCGGGTAGTTGGCCAGCCGCTCGAGATAGGGGGCGAGCAGCGCGGAGGTGGAGAGCATGACGCTGACGGCGCAGAGCAGCAGCAGCATCGAGCCGGCGAAATTGCGGTCGCGGAACACGGCCACCGGCAGGAACGGCCGCTCGGCGGTGAACATATGCACGACGAACAGGAAGAACCCGAGCCCGGCCAGGGTCGCCTCGATCACGATCTCGCGCGAGCCGAACCAGCCGAGTTCCTGCCCGCGGTCGAGCAGCAGCTGCAGGCAGCCGACACCAAGGGCGAGCACGGCGAAGCCGCGCCAGTCGAACCGCAGCTCCGGGCGCAGCGGGGTGCGCGGCATGAACAGCGCGAGCCCGATCACCGCCAGGATTCCGAATGGCAGGTTCACGTAGAACACATAGCGCCAGCTATAGGCCTGGGTCAGATAGCCGCCGAGTTCCGGCCCCAGGATCGGCCCCGCCATCACGCCGGAGGAAAAGATCGCCATCGCGAAGGCGCGCTTGGAAAACGGGTAGATGTCCAGCATGGTCGCCTGCGAGATCGGCACCAGCGCCGCCCCGCACATCCCCTGCATCAAGCGGAACGCCACCATCTGATCGAGGTTCTGCGCCGCGCCGCACAGCATGGAGGCGATGGTGAACCCGACCAAGCAGGTGATGAACAGGCGTTTGCGCCCGAAGCGGACGGCGAGCCAGCCGACCGGCGCGGTCATGATGGCGGCGGCGATCACGTAGGAGGTGAGAACCCAGGTGATCTCCTGCTCGCTGGCCGACAGCGAGCCGCGCATATAGGGCAGGGCGACGTTGGCGATGCTCGTATCGAGCGCCTGCATCATGGTTGCCATCATCGCGCAGCCGGTCAGCAGGGCGCGATGCGGGACGTGGTCGTGGGTCGATGACATGTTGGGGACAGCGTAGGGCGGGCCTGTCGGGCTGTCGATGCGGCCGCCCTGCCGCCAACCGGAGGCGGCCTACCGCCGCAGCGCCATCTGAATCGGCCCCTCCCGCCGGCCATGGGTGAACTGGTCCACCTCCGGACACCCGCTGTCCATCAGCCGCGCCGCCGGGCCCGACCAGATGATCCGCCCCCGATACAGCATCGCCGCCGCATCGCCGATCCGCCCCGCCGAGGCCATGTCATGCGTGATCGCCACCGCCGTGCTGCCCAGCCGCTTCACGCAATCCACGATCAGCCCGTCGATCACCGCCCCCATGATCGGGTCGAGCCCGGTGGTCGGCTCGTCGAAGAACAGAATATCCGGCTGCGCGGCGATGGCGCGCGCCAGCGCCACCCGCTTCTGCATCCCCCCCGAGAGTTCGGAAGGCGCCAGCGCGCCCACCTCGGGACCCAGCCCCACCTGCGCCAGCAGCGGGCCCGCCTGCTCCCGCGCCGCCCGCCGCGAGAGCATCCGCCGCGCCAGCAGGCCGAAGGTCACATTTTCCCACACCGGCAGGCTGTCGAAGAGCGCGCCGTTCTGGAACAGCATCCCGATGCGCGCCCGCGCCGCCCGCCGCTCGCGCCGCGACAGGCGCAGGATGTCCTGCCCGTCGATCTCGATGCTGCCGGCATCCGGCTCCATCAACCCCAGGATGCATTTCAGCAGCACCGATTTGCCGCTGCCCGAACCGCCGATCACCACCATCGAGGTGCCGCGCGGCACGTCGAGATCCACCCCGTCCAGCACCGCGTTGTCGCCGAAGCGCTTGCTGAGGCCCCGGATGCGGATGCGCGGCGTGTCGCTCATTTGCTGAAGAACAGCTCGGTCAGGCCGAAATCGAACGCCAGGATCAGGATCGAGGCCAGCACCAC
>DAHWNE010000215.1 GCA_027340195.1 Acetobacteraceae bacterium
TGGCGCTGTGAGCGACGCTTTCTGGCGGCCGAACCCGGAAGGACTCAGCGTGGCCGTGAAAGTCACCCCGCGCGCCCGCAAGCCCGGCCTGCGCGGCGTGATCCCCGGCGCCGACGGCCCCCGGCTC
Organism: Acetobacteraceae bacterium; assembly: GCA_027340195.1. Lineage (GTDB taxonomy): Bacteria > Pseudomonadota > Alphaproteobacteria > Acetobacterales > Acetobacteraceae > JAJZVS01. The sequence goes on from DAHWNE010000215.1 coordinate 128, forward strand.
GCGATCGCGGTGACCGCCGCGCCCGAGGACGGGGCCGCCAACCGCGCCGTCTGCGCGACCCTCGCGCGCGCCCTTGATGTGCCACCCTCCGCCGTCAGCGTCATCGCCGGCGCGGCGGCGCGGGAGAAGCGCCTCGCGGTCGCGGGGGACCTCGCGATCCTCGCCGCGCGGATCGCCGCCCTGTGACCGCGCGGCTGATCGACGGCAAGGCCGTCGCCGCGGCGCTGCGGGCGGAGCTTGCCGCCCGGGTCGCGGCTCTGCCCTATCGTCCCGGGCTGGCGGTCGTTCTGGTGGGGGAGGATCCGGCCAGCGCCGTCTATGTCCGCAACAAGGACCGCGCCGCCGCCGCCGCCGGCTTCGTCGCGCACACCATCCGCCTGCCCGCGGCGACCTCGGAGGCGGCGCTGCTGGCCGAGATCGCGCGGCTGAACGCCGATCCGCAGATCGACGGCATCCTGGTGCAGCTGCCGCTGCCGCCGCAGATCGCGCCGGCGCATGTGATCGCCGCGATCGATCCGGCGAAGGACGTGGACGGGTTCCATCCGCTCAACGTGGGCGCGCTGGCCTCCGGCCGGCCGGGGCTGGTGCCGTGCACGCCGCTCGGGGTGATGCGGCTGCTGGCGGCGGCGGGGGTGGCGCCGCGCGGGGCGCGGGCGGTGGTGCTGGGGCGGTCGGCCATCGTCGGCCGGCCGATGGCGGCGTTGCTGCTGGCCGCGGACGCCACCGTGACCGTCGCCCATTCACGAAGCCGTGATCTGGCCGGGGAGTGTCGCCGCGCCGAGATCCTGGTCGCCGCGGTGGGGCGGGCCGGGTTGGTGCGCGGGGACTGGATCGCGCCCGGGGCGACGGTGATCGATGTCGGCATCAATCGCGGCGCCGACGGGCGGCTCGCCGGCGACGTGGCGTTCGCCGAGGCGCGCGAGGTGGCCGGCGCGATCACCCCGGTGCCCGGCGGGGTCGGGCCGATGACCATCGCCTGCCTGCTGGAAAACACGCTAACCGCGGCGGCCGGGCGGCGCCAAGCGGGGCGGTAGGCGGCCTCGCGGCAAGGGTTTGTTTACCCTCCGCCCGGCATGGTGCGCGGCACAACCCGCGGACCGACCCTTCGAATGGCGATCGACCACCGAACCGCCGATGCCATGCCGACCGACGAACCGGCGGACGAGGCCGCATCCCTGCTGGCGGCGCTGGAAGGGGCGGCGCTGCTGCTGGAGGCCGACGGCTCGCTGGGGCTGGTGACGGCGGAGGCAGCGCGGCTGCTGGCGCTGGAGGACGATCCGCCGGCCGGGCTCGGCCTGCCGGAACTGCTGGACCGGGCCCGGCTGGCGCCGGCGGCGCGCGCCGCGTTCGACCGGCTGGCAACCCCGTCCGGGCCGGATGAGGCGCGGCTGACCGATGCCGAGGGGGCGGCCTTCGCGGTGCGGCGGGTGGCGCTGCCGCACCGGCGGCTGGCGCTGCTGCTGCGCCCGGAGGTGGCGGTGCCGGCGGTCTGCCCGCTGGCGCGGCCCGACCCGCTGACCGGGCTGGCCGATCGCACCGGCTTCCGCGAGGCGCTGACCGCGCGGCTGGCCGACAGCGCCGATCAGGGCCTGGGCCTGCTGATGCTGGATATCGACCGCTTCCGTATCGTCAACGACACGCTGGGACCGCAGATCGGCGACCGGCTGCTGGCGACCCTGGCGGCGCGGCTGCGCCGGGCGCTGCGCGGGTCGGATCTGGCGGCGCGGCTGGATGGGGACGAATTCGCGGTGATGGTGGCCGACACCTCCGACCCCGCCGAGCTCGAAGGCCTGGCGCGGCGGCTGATGGACGTGCTGGGCCGGCCCTATCTGATCCACGGCCAGCCGGTGACGGTGGGGCTCTCGGCGGGGATCGCGCGGGCGCCGCAGGACGGGGCGGATGCCGACTCGCTGGTCCGCCGCGCGGCGATGGCGCTGCACGCGGCCAAGGCGGCCGGGCGCGGCCGCTGCGCCGCCTTCACCCCGGAGATGCAAAGCCGGTCGGAGACCCGTCGGCGGATGGAGACCGACCTGCGCCGCGCCTTCGCGCTGCGCCAGTTCGTCCTGCACTACCAGCCGGAGGTCGATGTGAGCTGCGCCCGCCTGCTGGGGTTCGAGGCGCTGCTGCGCTGGCGGCATCCCGCGCTGGGGCCGGTCTCGCCGGCGCAGTTCGTGCCGCTGGCCGAGGAGATCGGGCTGATCGCGCCGATCGGCGCCTGGGTGCTGATGACCGCCTGCCGGGAGGCGATGCGCTGGCCGGACGGGTTGTTCGTGGGCGTCAACGTCTCCGCCTTGCAGTTCGAGCAGGGGGATTTGCTGGCGGCGGTGGGCGAGGCGCTGCGCCATTCCGGCCTGCCCGCGCATCGGCTGGAGATCGAGGTGACCGAGAGCGCGCTGCTGACCAACCCCGAGACCACGCTGGCCACCCTGCGCCAGCTGCGCGATCAGGGGGTGCGGATCGCGATGGATGATTTCGGCACCGGCTATTCCTCGCTGACCCGGTTGCAGAGTTTCCCGTTCGACAAGATCAAGATCGACCGCAGCTTCGTCTCCGGCGGGCGCGGCATGGCCGAGGGGCGGGCGATCGTGCGGGCGATCACCGGGTTGGGCACCAGCCTGGGGATGCGCACCATCGCCGAGGGGGTGGAGACGGTCGAGCAGCTGGATGCCGTGCGCGACGAGGGGTGCCGGGAAGTGCAGGGCTATCTATTCGGCCGCCCGGCCCCGGCCGAGGAGCTGGAGGGCGTGATCGCGCGGTTCGCCTCGTCGGAGCGGATGGCCTCGTGCCCGGAACCCGCGTGTTCCGCCTGATCTACACCAGCCGCAGCCGCATCGGCGGCGAGGCGGCGGCGCTGGCGTCGATCCTGGCCACGGCCCGGGCCAACAATGCCGCGGCCGGCGTCACCGGCGTGCTGCTGCATACGCCGGACGGGTTCGCCCAGGTGCTGGAGGGCAGCCTGTCGGCGGTGGGCGCGACGTTCGAGCGGATCCAGAACGACCCGCGGCACGGCGAGGTCGCGGTGCTGGAGGCCGGGCCGGCGGATGCGCGGCTGTTCGGCGGCTGGACGATGGCGGCGGTGGACGGTACGGCGGCGCCGGACCTGGCCTGGCCGGTCGCCGCCGATCCGGCGGCGCTGCTGGCGCTGTTGCACGGGCTGCTGGCGGCGTCTCCCGACGCGGCCGGGCGATGAGCGGGGTTGCCCTCCCCGCCGGCGGGGGGCATCAGGCGCCGACCGCGCCTCCGCTGCAGGATTCCCCCCGATGACCCACCCAGTCGCTTCCCCGCCGCGCCCGGCGGGGTATGCGTTTCCGCTGGCCGAGCTCGAGACGGCGCGGCTGATGGCGGCGCGGCGCGGCTGGCAGCTGGCGATTCTGCTCGATCATGGCGGACCGGGGGAGGATTACGAGGAAGTGCTGGCGCTGACCCCGCGGCGCGGCGGGCGGTGGCTGCTCTGGCGGGGCGCGGAGCAGCTGCGGTTGCTGGCCCCGGACGGACGGATGCTCGCGTTCACCGAGCTGAGGGCCGCCCTGGCGGCGATCGGCGGGCCCGGGGGGTGATGTTCCCGCCCGCGCGCGCGACCGCCCGCGGGCGGTAGCGAGTCTTGTTTCGCGCGCCGCCGCCCGCCAACCCGGCGCGCATGTTTCGCGCGCCGCCGCCGCCAACCCGGCGCGCATGCCAACCGGCATCAGGGCCCCAGCACCACCCGTCCCACCACCCGCCCGTCGCGCGGGTCGATCAGCAGCAGCCGGTCCGGCCCGCCGCCATGCAGCGCCACCGCGATCCGCCCGCCGGAGCCCGCCACCCCCACCAGCCGGCTGCCGGCGGCCACCGCCAGCCTCCGGGTGAAGGCCGGCCCCGGGGCGGCGGGGGCGCTGGCGCGATGGATGATCGTCACCACCAGCACCGTGGTGCCGATCAGGATCAGCACCCCCATCCCGATCGTCACCGCAGTCAGCCACCGCATCCGCGCTCTCGCCTTGCAACCGGCGCCGGGGTATCCGCAACCGCCATGCCCGACAAGCCGCTCCGCGCCGAGGCGACCGCGGCCGACGCCGCTTCCCGGCTCGACCGGTTCCTGGCCGCGCGCTTCCCGTCCCTGTCGCGCGCGCGCATCCAGGCGCTGCTGGCTGCGGGCGCGGTCGCCGCCGACGGCGCGCGCGTCGCCGATGCCGCCGCCCGACCGCGCCCGGGCAGCGTCTATACCGTCACCCTGCCCGCCCCGGCGCCGGCCCGGCCGCAGGGGCAGCCGATTCCGCTGGCGGTCCTGTATGAGGACCGCGACCTGATCGTGATCGACAAACCCGCCGGCCTGGTGGTGCATCCCGCACCCGGCAACCCGGACGGCACCCTGGTCAACGCCCTGATCGCCCATTGCGGGCCGGACCTCGCGGTGGGCGGGGAGCGGCGACCGGGGATCGTCCACCGGCTGGACAAGGACACCTCCGGCGTCATGGTCGCGGCCAAGACCGAACGCGCCATGGCCGGCCTGGTCGCCGCCTTCGCCGCCCGCAGCGCCGAGCGCCACTACCTCGCCCTCGCCTGGGGGCTGCCGGTGCCGGCGGCGGGCGAGATCGAGGGCGCGATCGGGCGCGACCCGCGCGAGCGCAAGCGGATGGCCGTCCGCCCGCATGGCGGCGGGCGGGAGGCGCTGACCCGCTATCGCACCATCGAGGTGTTCGCGGGCGCGGTGAGCCTGCTGGAATGCCGGCTCGCCACCGGGCGGACGCATCAGATCCGGGTGCATCTGGCCGCGAAGGGGCACCCGCTGGTGGGCGATCCGGTCTATCTGCGCCGGGTGCCGGCCGCCGCCCGCGGGCTCGGCGAACCGCTGCGCGGACGGCTGCTCGATTTCCCCCGCCAGGCGCTGCACGCGGCGAGCCTGGGGTTCGCCCATCCGGTGACCGCCGTGCCGCTGCGCTTCGAGACCGAGCCGCCCGAGGATTTCGCGGCCCTGCTGACGGCCCTTGCAATTCCGTAGCAACGCGCCAAATTATCGCGCATCCGGGATGCCGCCAGCCGGGTCCCGGATGCCGCTTCGCTCAGCTCGAGGGAGCCTGCCGTGTCCACCACCCGTGTCTTCACTTCGCCTCTGTTCCTGGGGTTCGATCATCTCGAACAGATTCTCGAACGCGCCGCCAAGACCTCCTCGGACGGCTACCCGCCCTACAACATCGAGCAGATCGGCCCGAACGGCCTGCGCATCACCCTGGCGGTGGCCGGGTTCACCATGAACGACCTTCAGATCACCCAGGAGGACAACCAGCTGGTGATCCGGGGCCGGCAGGCCGATGACAGCGCCGAGCGCATCTTCCTCCATCGCGGCATCGCCGCGCGCCAGTTCCAGCGCGCCTTCGTGATGGCCGAGGGGATCGAGGTGAAAGGCGCGTGGCTCGACAACGGGTTGCTGCATGTCGATCTGGCCCGTCCGCAGCCGGAAGCGAAAGTGCGGACCATCCCGATCACTCGCCCCGCCGCCAACGGCGCCGCCCGGGTGGTCGATTCCACCGCGAGCCGGACCTGAACCTCCGGCCAACCCGGGCGCCGCCCCGCGGGCCCATGGAGAGCGACCGATGACCGACGAAACCCCCACCCCAGCCGAAACCCCGAAAGGCGGCTATGTGGACATCCGGCACCTGACCCAGACGCAACTCGCCGGGCTGGGCCTGTCGCAGATCGCCTATGTCCGCCCGGTGATGGTCGACGGCACTCCGCGCTTCGCCATCCATGCCGCCGACGGCACGCCGATGGCGCTGACCGCGGACGAACCCACCGCGCTCGCCGCGATCGTCCAGCACGACATGATCCCGCTGATGGTCCACTGAGCCCGTCCGGGCTATGAGGGGGCCATGCTCAAGCCCCCTCGGCACTACCCCGACCTCGCCGATCCGCAGGCGCTGCCGCGGCATACCGGCATCGCCAGCTGCTTCCGCGCCCCGATCGCCGAACGGCTCGATGGCGTCGATATCGGCATCATCGGCGTGCCGTTCGACGGCGGGGTGACGCATCGCTCCGGCGCCCGCCACGGCCCGCGCGCGGTGCGCGAGCAATCCACCCTGCTGCGCCGGATCAATGCCGCCACCGGCGTCGCGCCCTTCGCCGCCCGCCGGGTGCGCGACCTCGGGGATTGCTGGATCGAGCGTCCTTATGCGCTGGAGGAGGCGCTGGAGGAGATCGCCGCGTTCTACCGGGACGTCGCGGCGGCGGGGATCGTCCCGCTCACCATCGGCGGCGATCACTCGATCAGCTTCCCGATCCTGCGCGCGCTCGGCGCCGCCGCCCCGGTGGGGATGATCCATATCGACGCGCATTGCGACACCGGCGACGATTATCTCGGCTCGCGCTTCCATCACGGCGCCCCGTTCCGCCGAGCGGTGGAGGCCGGCGTGCTGGACCCGAAACGGACCGTGCAGATCGGGATCCGCGGCACCACGAACGACCCCGGGCTGTGGGAGTTCTCCGCGCAATCGGGGATGCGGGTGATCGGGATCGACGAATTCGTCGATCTCGGCTGGCAGGCGGTGGCCGCGGAAGCGCGGCGGGTGGTGGGGCAGGGCCCCACGTATCTCTCGTTCGACATCGACAGCCTGGACCCGGCGGAGGCCCCCGGCACCGGCACCCCCGAGGCCGGCGGGCTCACCATGCGCGAGGCGCTGCGGCTGCTGCGGGCGCTGCGCGGGCTGCGCTTCGTCGGCGCCGACCTGGTGGAGGTGGCGCCGCCCTTCGATCACGGCACGCTGACCGCGTTCAACGGCGCCTCGGTGCTGTTCGAGGAACTGTGCCTGCTGGCGGAGAGTGGTGCTTGACGGAGCACCGGATGATGCGTAAATTCGTGCCTCTGTTTGGAGGCCCGGCGATGCGGACCACCCTTGCCCTCGATGACGACGCCCTTCACACCGCCCAGGCGCTCACCGGTCTGACCGAGAAATCCGCGCTGGTGCGGGAAGCCCTGGCCGCGCTGATCGCCCGCGAGAGCGCCCGCCGGCTGGCCCGGCTGGGCGGCAGCGAGCCGACCCTGACCGTGCCCCCGCGCCGCGACGCGCCGGCGGCGTGATACTGGTCGATACCGCGATCTGGGTCGATCACCTGCGCGCGGGCGTGCCGGAGCTGATCGGGGCGTTGCTGCGCGCCGAGGTGCTGACCCATCCCTTCGTGATCGGCGAGCTGGCGCTGGGCAACCTGCGCCAGCGGGCGGAGATACTGGAGTTGCTCGCCGCCTTGCCGCGCGCTGCGGTGGCGACCGAGGCGGAGATGCTGGGCTTCATCGATCGCGCGGACCTGGCCGGGCACGGCATCGGCTATGTGGACGCGCATCTGCTGGCGGCGACGCGGCTGACCCCGGATGCGCGGCTCTGGACGCGGGACCGGCGGCTGGCGGCGGCGGCCGGGCGGCTGGGCCTGGCCGCGTAACCCGGGCGCGCCGTCCCAGGGCCGCCATCCCGGTCCGCGACCTTGCCGAACCGGGCGGGCCGGGGCAGACCAAGCCCATGTCCCGCCTGCGCCCCGCCGGATTCGACGAGCTCGGCTTGCGTCGGGCCCTGGGCTTCGGGCTGCTGCCGGCGCTGGTGGCGGCGATGGCGTTCCTGGCCGCGCTGGCGCTGGCCGGCTGGGTCGGCGCGGCGCGGCTGGCGCAGCACTGGCAGAGCGGCGCCGGCACCGCGCTGACCGTCGAGGTTCCGCATCCTGCGGCGGTGGCGACGGGCGCGCCGGGCACCAGGCTGGACGCGGTGCTGCGGGTCCTGCGGGCCGATCCGCGCGTGGCCCATGCGCGCGCGCTCTCGGACGACGAGCTCGCGCGCCTGTTGCGCCCCTGGGTCGGGCCGGGCGGGCTGCCGGCCGGGCTCGGCCTGCCGGCGGTGGTCGCGGTGCGGCTGACCGCGCCTCCGCCGCCCGCGGAGTTGCAAGCCTCGCTGGACCGGGTCGCGCCGGGGACCGAGCTGGCCCGCCAGGGCGGCTGGGTGGCGCGGCTGATGGCGCTCGCGCGCAGCCTGCAGGCCTCGGCCGGGGCGGCGCTGGCGGTGGTGGCGGCGGTGGCGGCCGCGGTGATCGCGGTGGCGACGCGGGCCGGGCTCGCCG
>DAHWNE010000220.1 GCA_027340195.1 Acetobacteraceae bacterium
GGCGCGATTGGCCGCTCCGACCTCCGGCGCTTCGGTCACCGCGATCGCCAGCCGCGCCCCGTCGGCGCCCGCGACCACGCCGCGCAGCCCGGGCGTGCGGGCGCGCGGGGTGACTTTCACGGCCACGCTGAGTCCTTCCGGCCCCGGCCGCCAGAAAGCGTCGCTCACAGTGCCAGGGCGCGCCAGGCGCCGAACAGCACCGCCGCCTCGATCCGGCCCAGCAGCGGCAGGATCACCAGCTGGATCAGCACCACCACGATCCACGGGCTGATATCGATCCCGCCCAGGTTCGGCAGCAGGTTGCGGATCGGCCCCAGCACCGGCTCGGTCAGGCGATACAGGAAATCGCCGATCGACCACACCACCCGGTTGCGCGTGTCCAGCACGCCGAAGGCGGTCAGCATGGAGAACACCGCGGCCAGGATGACCGCCCACATGAAGGCCCAGATGACGTAGAAGATCAGGTTGAACAGGATCGAGATCATGCCGGCCCCGGAAAACGCGGGCGGACCCTACCCACGCCCCCAGGGCCGCGCAACCTCGCCGCGCAACCTCGCCGCGCAACCGGTCAGCCCGCCGCGTCCAGCGCCTGTGCCAGATCGGCGATGATGTCGTCGGGATGCTCGATGCCGATCGACAGCCGCACATAGCCCGGCGTGACCCCGGTGGCCCGCTGCTCGGCCTCCGACAGCTGCGAATGGGTGGTGCTGGCCGGATGGATCGCCAGGCTGCGCGAATCGCCGATATTCGCCACGTGGTAGAACATCTTCAGCGCGTCGATGAAGCGCCGTCCCGCCGCCGCCCCGCCGGCGAGTTCGAACCCCATCAGCCCGCCGGCGCCGCGAGTCAGGTATTTCGCGCTGCGATCGGCCGCCCAGCCGCGATGATGCGCGGGGTGGATCACCCGCGTCACCTCCTTCCGCCCGGCCAGGAACGCCGCCACCTTCAGCGCGTTCTCGCTATGCGCCCGCATCCGCAGCGGCAGGGTCTCGATCCCCTGGATGAACAGGAACGCGTTGAACGGCGACAGCGCCGCGCCCAGATCGCGCAGCAGGGTCACCCGCAGCTTCAGGATATAGGCGATCGGCCCCAGCGGCTTCGCCGCCTGCGACCACACCGCGCCGTGATAGGACGGATCGGGCGTGTTCAGCGCCGGCTGGCGGGCGGCGTGCGCCTCCCAGTCGAAATTGCCGCCGTCGATCACCACCCCGCCGATCGAGGAGCCGTGGCCGCCGATATACTTGGTGGCCGAATGCATCACCACCGCCGCGCCGTGATCGAACGGGCGCACCAGCAGCGGCGCGGCGGTGTTGTCCATGATGAGCGGGATGCCGAAGCGCCGGCCGATGGTCGCCACCTCGGCGATCGGGAACGGGATCAGCTTCGGATTCGGCAGCGTCTCCGCGTAATAGGCGCGGGTGCGGTCGTCGGTGGCGCGGGCGAACGCCTCCGGCTCCTCGGGATCGACGAACCGCGCCTCGATCCCCTGATCCTTGAGCGTGTTGGCGAACAGGTTCCAGGTCCCGCCATACAGATCCGTCGAAACCACGATGTTGTCCCCGGCCCGCGCCAGGTTCTGCACGCTGGCGGCGCTCGCCGCCTGGCCGGAGGCCAGCGCGCAGGCCGCCACCCCGCCTTCCAGCGCCGCGATGCGCTTCTCGAACGCATCGGTGGTGGGGTTCATGATGCGGGTGTAGATGTTGCCCAGCGTGCGCAGCCCGAACAGATCGGCGGCATGGTCGCTGCTGTCGAACTGGTAGGACGTGGTCTGATAGATCGGCACCGCCACCGCGGTGGTCGCCTCGTCGCGGCGCCAGCCGGCGTGCAGCGCGAGCGTCTCGGGATGAGTCGAACCGGTCATGTGGTGCCTCCCCTGATTGCGGCCATCCGGCCTATCCCGCCCGCCCGGCCCGCGCAAGGCCGGGAAACCCATGCTCCCGCCGGCGGCGCCCGGAGCGGATTTCGTTACAATCCGTAAGCCCGGCGGTAACGTTCCATCGCCATGTTGCCTTCGCCCCGAGCGATGGAGCGCGCCATGATCCGAATCCTCACCCGCCTGATCCTGCTTGCCGCCCTGGCGCTGCCGATGGCGGGCTGCGTGGTCGGCGTCCGTCCGCTGCCGATCCGCGCCGGCGCGGTCTGGGTGCCGGGCCATTACAACGGCTGGCGGTGGATCCCGGGGCATTGGGTCTGAAGCCGCTGGACATCCCCGCGCCCCGCGGCGTAAGCGCGCGCCCATGACCGCCACCGCCGCGCCGGCCGAAATCGCCCGCTTCGACGCGCTCGCCGCCGACTGGTGGAACCCCACCGGCCCGATGCGCCCGCTGCACGCGATGAACCCGGCGCGGGTGGCCTGGATCGTCGCCCGCATCACCGCCGCCTTCCCCGACGCCGACCCGCGGCTGCTGGACGTCGGCTGCGGCGCCGGCCTCGCCGCCGAGGCCCTGGCCCGGCACGGCCTCGACGTCACCGGCATCGACGCCGCCGCCGCCCCGATCGCCGCCGCCGCCGCCCACGCCCCGCCGGGACTGCGCCTCGCCTATCGCTGTGCCGCGCCGGAAACCCTGGCCGGGGAAGGCCGGCGCTACGACATCATCACCGCCCTCGAGGTAATCGAGCACGTGCCCGACCCGGCCGGATTCCTGGACGTGCTCGCGCGGCTGCTCGCCCCCGGCGGCCTCGTGGTGCTGTCCACCCTCGCGCGCACCCCGGCCGCCTTCCTCACCGCCAAGCTCGGCGCCGAATACGTCCTCCGCCTGCTGCCCGCCGGCACCCATGACTGGCGGCGCTTCCTCACCCCGGCCGAGCTCGCCCGCCTGCTGCGCGGGGCTGGCCTGCGCCCGACCGAGGTGACCGGCCTCGCCCCCTCCGCGCGCGGGTGGAAAACCGGCGGCGCGCCGCGGGTGAACTACCTGATGGCCGCCCGCGGGTGACTCCGCCCGAGTCGCACCGCGCCCTTCCCCCCATCACCCCGGCTTCCTATAACGGCCGCCCATGACCCGGTTCGTGTTCATCACCGGCGGCGTGGTCTCCTCGCTCGGCAAGGGAATCGCTTCGGCCGCTCTCGGCGCGCTGTTGCAGGCGCGCGGCTTCGCGGTGCGCTTGCGCAAGCTGGACCCGTATCTCAACGTCGATCCGGGCACCATGTCGCCCTACCAGCATGGCGAGGTCTTCGTCACCGACGACGGCGCGGAGACCGACCTCGACCTCGGCCATTACGAGCGCTTCACCGGCGTCCACGCCGCCCGCGCCGACAACGCGACCACCGGGCGCATCTACGCCGACGTGATCGCGCGCGAACGCCGCGGCGACTACCTCGGCGCCACCGTGCAGGTGATCCCGCACATCACCGACGCCATCAAGGAAACCATCGTCGCCGGCACCGCCGGATTCGACTTCGTGCTGGTCGAGATCGGCGGCACCGTGGGCGACATCGAAAGCCTGCCGTTCCTGGAAGCCATTCGCCAGCTCAGCAACGAGCTCGGCCCGGAACGGTCGATGTTCGTCCATCTCACCCTGGTGCCCTTTATCCCCTCGGCCGGCGAGCTCAAGACCAAGCCCACCCAGCATTCGGTGAAGGAGCTGCTCAACGTCGGCATCCAGCCGCAGATGCTGCTCTGCCGCTGCGACCGGCCGATCCCGGAAGGGGAGCGCCGCAAGATCGCGCTGTTCTGCAACGTCCGCCCCGAAGCGGTGATCCCGGCGCTCGACGTGGACAGCATCTACGCGGTGCCGCTGCGCTACCACGCCGAGGGCATGGACCGCGAGGTGCTGCGCCATTTCGGCCTGCCGCACGATCGCGCCCCCGACCTCGCCCGCTGGCAGCGCATCGTGGACACCGTGCGCGCCCCGGAAGGCGAAGTGCATATCGCGATCGTCGGCAAATACACCAACCTGCTGGACAGCTATAAATCGCTCGCCGAGGCGCTGGCCCACGGCGGCATCGCCAACCGCGTCCAGGTGCGGCTGGACTGGATGGACAGCGAAGTGTTCGAACAACCCGGCACCGTCCAGCGCCTGGAAGGCGTGCACGGCATACTGGTCCCCGGCGGCTTCGGCGAACGCGGCACCCCGGGCAAGATCGAGGCGGTGCGCTTCGCCCGCGAACGCGGCGTGCCGTTCTTCGGCATCTGCTTCGGGATGCAGATGGCGGTGATCGAAGCCGCCCGCAACCAGGCCGGCCTCGCCGATGCCTCCTCCACCGAGTTCGGCCCCTGCCGCGACCCGGTGGTCGGCCTGCTGACCGAATGGGCCCGCGGCAACGAAATCGAACGCCGGCGCGAGGGCGGCGACCTCGGCGGCACCATGCGCCTCGGCGCCTATCCGGCGATGCTGGCCGAGGGCAGCCTGGTGCGCGCGATCTACCACGGCGCCGCCGCCATCCAGGAACGCCACCGGCACCGCTACGAGGTGAACGTCCACTACCGCGAGATGCTGGAAGGCACCGGGCTGCGCTTCTCCGGCATGTCACCCGACGGGGTGCTGCCGGAGATCGTGGAACGCCCCGATCATCCGTGGTTCATCGGCGTGCAGTACCACCCGGAACTGAAATCCAAACCGTTCGACCCGCACCCGCTGTTCGCCGCCTTCATCGGCGCGGCGGTGCGGCAGATGCGGCTGGTCTAACCAAGGCCGACCGGCGCAGCCCCTCCAACGCCTCGGCCGCCGCCGCCACCCCGAACCGCCCCGCCCGCGCCCGGCCGCGCGCGGCAAGCTCCCCCCGTCGCGCCGGATCCCCAGCCAGCGCCA
>DAHWNE010000225.1 GCA_027340195.1 Acetobacteraceae bacterium
ACTACGCCCTCTATCCGCACATGACCGTGTTCGAGAACATGGCGTTCGGCCTGAAACTGCGGAAGTTTCCGCGCGACGAGATCAAGCGGCGGGTGGATGAGGCGGCGCGCATCCTCGATCTCAGCCCGCTGCTCGAACGCCGGCCGAAGGCGCTGTCGGGCGGGCAGCGGCAGCGCGTGGCGATGGGGCGCGCGATCGTGCGCAACCCGCGCGTCTTCCTGTTCGATGAGCCGCTGTCCAACCTGGACGCCAAGCTGCGCGTGCAGATGCGCACCGAGATCAAGAAGGTCCACCAGACGGTGCGCACGACCACCGTCTATGTCACCCACGACCAGGTGGAAGCGATGACCCTGGCCGACCGGGTGGTGGTGATGAACCAGGGCGTGATCGAGCAGATCGGCACCCCGCAGGAACTCTATCACCACCCGGCCACCCGCTTCGTCGCCGGCTTCATCGGCAGCCCGGCGATGAACTTCCTGCCGGTCCGGGTGGAAAAATCCGGCGCCGGCCTGACGGTGCGGGTCAATCCGGCGACAGTGCTGCCGGTCCCGGCCGAACGCACCGCCCGCTACGCCCCGTTCGCCGGCAAGGACATGCTGCTGGGCGTGCGGCCCGAGCACATGTTCGATTACCATGAACCCGACATGAAACCCGGGTTCGCGCGGATGGACGCGCTGGTCGATGTGGTGGAGCCGATGGGGATGGAGACCATGGTCCATTTCTTCATCGACGGCACGCCGGTCTGCGCCCGCTGCGAACCCTCCACCCCGGCCGCTCCCGGCCAGGTGCTGCCGCTCGCGCTCGACATGAACAACATGCATCTGATGGACGCCACCACTGGGCAGGTGGTGTAGCCCGAACCGGTCAGGGGGCGCCGGCGCCCCCCGACCCTCAACCCTACGACCGTTTCACCTGCGCGATCGCCCCGGTCATCGGGATGAAGAACACCCCCATGTCGCGGCGCGAATGGATGCGCCCTTGCGCGTCCTTCGTGTAAACATACAGCACCTGACCCCGCTTGAACGGCTGGCCGATCGGGATCACCATCCGCCCGCCCGGTTTCAGCTGCGCGAACAGATCCGGCGGGGCGAAGCGGGCCGCGCAGGTGACGATCACCAGATCGAACCCGCCCTGCACCTCCGGCCAGCCATAGTAGCCGTCCCCCACCTTGGTGTGGACGTTGTCATAGCCCAGCGGCTTGAAGATGCGGGAGACCGCGTTGCCCAAGGGCGCGATGATCTCGATCGTGTAGGCCTGCGCGACGATGCGCGAGAGCAGCGCGCTCTGAAAGCCGCTGCCGGTGCCGATCTCGAGGCTGACCATCCCGGGCTTCGGCCCCAGCAGCTGGGTCATGTAGGCCTGGCCCAGATAGTCCGACAGCGCCGAGCCGTAGCCGATCGCCCAGGGCTTGGGGTTGGCTTCGTAGGCCTCGCCGGGCACCGGCTCGTGGGACGAATAGATGTAGTGGAAATATTCGCGCGGTACCGCCTGGAAGGCCGCCATCACGGCCGGGTCGGCGGCGCCGAGATGCGATTTCAGATAGGATGCGATCAGCGCCATCGCCGCCGGCTTGCGCTTCTGGATGGCGTCGAACTCGGCCTCCGAGATATGCGCGGGGCGGCCGGAGGCGGCCATTGCCGCCTCGTAGTCGGCCAGGGTCCAGGCGGCGGGCGGCTCGGCCGCGGCGGCGGCGCGCGCGACGAACGGGCTGGCCAACGGGGTGGCCAATGGGGTGACCAGGGCGGCGGCGATCAGGCCGCGTCGGGTCGGGGCAGTCGGGACCAAGCGGGCGCACTCCGAAGCAGGGGGAAGCTCAACACCGCCGCAACATACAACACCATCGCCGCCGACAGAACCGCGTCCCAGCCGGCGACC
>DAHWNE010000228.1 GCA_027340195.1 Acetobacteraceae bacterium
GCGCCCGCAGCTCGCGCGGCGACATTCATGCCCCACTGGAGGCGGTCCTGGATGCGATCCTGACTCATGCTAAACGATCCAGGTGATTCCGCCGTCGCGCAGCGCCGGGCCCGGCGGCACGCCGAGAAATCCGCAAAGGCGCCGGCGCCAGTCATCGAACAGCTCCGCCCGGTCCCGCGCCTCGTTGCGGTTCCGTGTCCAGACCGAGGCCTGGTCGGTGTCCATGCTGTCGCTCGCCTTCGGCACCGCGAATTCCAACGCGGCCAGCTGTGCCAGATAGGTCAGCACCACGTTCGTCTCAGCCGTCGAGAGATTGTTCAAGCGAAATTCGAGCAGGCCGTAGACTTGGTAGAACCGCCAACTGTCGAAGCCGGCCGGGGTCGCGCCGTAGGCTGGGTATCCGCAATAGCGGCGGATATCCGTCTTCTGCGCGTCGGTGAACATTACACGAAGGACCCATCACCGCGGGTGAACAGCACGGTACCGCTGCCCGTGGTCAGCACCGCCGCGGCGAAGGTGATCAAAGGATTGGCCGCCAGCATCACCCGGCTGCCGGGCAGGACGGGCATGTCCCGGGTGCCGGCCGCAACCGTTGCATCGGCGCCGAGGCGCACATAGGCCAGCGCCGTGGTGGTGTTGGTCACCACCACCGACTCGCCCCCGCCCGCCAAGGCCACCGCGACGGAGGACGTCCCGGCGGACAGACTCACCGTTCCGGCAGGCCGGAACGGCTGTGTCGAACCCATAGCCATGAACGATACCCCTTGGTCAGCCGATATGCTCGATCATCACCGCGCGCTTGTAGGCGGCGCCGGTCGCGGTCGGGACGGTGCTGGTGGTGGTAGTGGTGTCGGAGGGCGCGCAGAAACCGCCGATCCAATACCAGGACTGGGCAATGATCTGCTGCAACCGGTCGAGCGGTTCGCGGGTGACCATGGCGATGCCATCGACCATGTGGACGATGGAGTCCTTCGGCGCCACGTCGTCCGCCGCCATGCCCGCGAAGTCGCCCTCGATCAGCGCGCCCTGACCGCATACGATCGGTCGGCGCACCATCAGGTTGCTCAACACGGGGTGCGGCTGCACAAACGCCTCGGTGGTCGGAACGAAGCGCAGCCCCAGGAACTGGTTCACCATCGCCCGCCGGAACACATGGTTGGCCGAGGTCGCCCCCTGGAACAACTGCTTGAAACCCGGATCGGCGAACAGCTGGCGGGCCGAGACCGGATCCAGATAGCAGTTATAGGCGCCATCGATCTCGGGCACCGCGTTCGCGCGCAGATTGGCGACCGCGTCCAGCAGATTCCCCATCGTCAGCGTGCTTCCGGCGGTCAGCGCCGACGTATTGTTCGCCGCCGCCGGACGCACGATGGCCGAAGCGTTGGCGGCGATCACCGCGTTGTTCTGGGTGCCATCGGATACGCTCACGTTGGTCGAGAACGTCAGCACCCCGGAAATGCCGTTGGGCGCCGTGGACACGTTGGTCGCGTCGGCTGCCGCGCCGATCAGCAGATACTGGTCGGCGCCCACCACCACCGACAGCGTGTTCGTCGCGCTGACCGGCAGCTGCACGCCGTTGACGAAGTTGAACTGGAACCCGCGGATATCATCCACCGCCAGCGCCGGGCCGGCCGAGGCCAGGGTGGTCCGGACCCGGGTATTGCCGCCGAAATAGGCGGCGAACAGCGCGTTGCGCGCCAACTCGTCCAGGCTGCGGGCTGCCTGCTCGCCGTTCACGAAAGCGTTCTGGAGGAATTGGCTGGCAATCCCCACCCGGCTGGTGACCATGTTGAGGTCGGTGGTCGCCGCGTAGTGATTGATCGTCAGGGTGTACTGCTCGACGCTCCAGGTGGTCGGATTCAGCCCGTTGTCGAAATTGGTGTTGGCGGCGGGCGCCAGCGGGGTCGTCACGCTCGGCTTCAGCCCGGCTCGGGTCTTGGTCAGGGTTTCACCGATGCCGACCGCGATTTCCTCGCGATCGGCGATGGCGCGGTAGCCCAGTCGGGAATGCAGCGCCTGCTCGAACTCGCGTTCCAGGAAGCCCTGCTGGATGATCGGCTGCAAGGCGGCGGGAAAGTTCTGGATGCCCATGCGTGAGATCCTTCAGATCAAATGGGGGGAAATGTCGCTCTCAGCCGCG
>DAHWNE010000238.1 GCA_027340195.1 Acetobacteraceae bacterium
GACCTCGATGCGCTGATGGGCTTCGCGCCCGATTACGATTCCCCCATTCCCTACATGGCGCGCACCCGCGCCTATTACGCGGCGATCGGCTACACCACGCCCTATCGCTGGGCGCATTACCTCGCGGCGCCCTTCACCCCGCTGGCGAAGCCGCTTTCGGAGAGCGTGGTGGCGATCGTGACCACCGCCGCGCCCTACCAGCCCGACAAGGGCGATCAGGGACCGGGCGCGCCCTATAACGGCAGCGCCAAGTTCTATCAGGTCTATTCCGGTGACACGGCGCATGACCACGATCTGCGGATCTCGCATATCGGCTACGACCGCACCCACACCACCGCCACCGATTCCAACACCTGGTTCCCGCTGCCGGCGCTGCGTCGCGCCGCCGCGGCCGGGCGGATCGGGCGCGTCGCGCCGCGGTTCCATGGCGCGCCCACCAACCGCTCCCATCGCGTCACGGTGGAGACCGACGCGCCGGAGATTCTGGCGCGGCTGCGCGCGGACGGCGTGGATGCCGCGATCCTGGTGCCCAACTGCCCGGTCTGCCATCAGACCTGCGCGCTGACCGCGCGGCATCTGGAGGCGAACGGGATTTCCACCGTGCTGATGGGCTGCGCCAAGGACATCGTCGAGCACGCCGCCGTGCCACGCTTCCTGTTCAGCGATTTCCCGCTCGGCAACAGCGCCGGCCGCCCGCATGACGTGGCCTCGCAGGACGCCACGCTGGAGAATGCGCTGCGGCTGCTGGAAACCGCCGCCGGTCCGCAGACCACGATGCAGTCGCCGCTGCGCTGGAACGCGGACGGCAAGTGGAAGCTCGATTATCTGAATCTGGAACAGATCGGCCCCGAGGAACTCGCCCGCCGCCGGGCCGAGTTCGACCGTCAGAAGGAACTCGCCCGCCCCAACCGGGTGGTTCGCGCCGCATGACCCCGCCCGAGCAGCGCCGTCCGTTCGAGGGTGTGCGCATCCTCGATTTCACCCAGGTTTTGGCCGGCCCCTATGCCAGCTACCAGCTCGCGCTGCTGGGCGCCGAGGTCATCAAGATCGAGCGTCGCGGCGGGGAGGACATGCGCCGCACCCCGCTTTCCCGCGAATGGGCCGAGCGCAACATGGCCTCGGCCTTCATCGCGGTGAACGGCAACAAGCAGAGCCTGACGCTGGACCTGCAACACCCGGAGGCGCGGGAGATCGTGCTGAAGCTGGCCGCCGGGGCCGACGTGGTGATGGAGAATTTCCGCGCCGGGGTGATGGACCGGCTGGGGTTCGGCTACGCCGCGATGTCGGCGGTCAATCCGCGGCTGATCTATTGCGCCATCTCTGGCTTCGGCCAGACCGGACCGGCCAGCAACGAGGCCGGGTACGACGGGAAGATCCAGGCGATGTCGGGGATCATGGCGATCACCGGCCATCCCGAGACCGGGCCGGTGCGCGCGGGCTTCGCGGTCTGCGACATTCTCTCGGGCGCCACCGGCGCCTTCGCCATTTCCTCGGCGCTGTATCAGCGGGCGCAGACGGGGCTCGGGCAGTATATCGATGTCTCCATGCTGGAGGCCTCGCTGGCGTTCCTGACCACCCAGATCGCCGATTTCACCGTGGCCGGGCATCGGCAGGCGCAGGCCGGCAACCAGGCGGTCAGCCGCAAGGTGACCGCCAATCTGTTCCGCGCCCGCGAGAGTTTCCTGCTGCTGGCAGTGAACGATGAGAAGCAGTACCGCGCGCTGATGACCACCATCGGCCGCGCCGACGCGCTTCAGGACCCGCGCTTTGCCGACTGGTTCCAGCGCAAGGCGCATGAGGCGGAGCTGCGCGCGATCATCGAGGAGGCGCTTGCCGCCGCCGACGCGAAGGTCTGGGAACGCCGGCTCAACGACGCCGGCGCGCCCTGCGCGGGGATCTGGAAGATCGAGGAGATCATCGACCACCCGCAGATCGCTGCCCGCGGTGCGCTGCAGGAGGTGGACAGCCCCTGGGGGCGAATGCGGCTGATGGGATCGGGCTTCCAGCTGGCGCATGGCGGCGGGCGGCTGGACCGGTTCGCCCCGGCGGCGGGGGCGGATACGGATGCGGTGCTGGGGGCGCTGGGCTATGACGCGGCGGCGATCGCGGGGCTGCGCGAGGCGGGGGTGGTGTAGTCTCGGTCGGCTGGTGAACCTGGGTTGCGAAGGAATCTGGCGGGGCCGTCCGTAACGATCTGTTCCGTATATTATTTCGTAAGGCTCCAAACACGGAGGGCGCGGAGGACCACGAAGGCGCACGGAGCGGTTCGGGCTGCAAACGGTGGCTGCCGGGGCTGCTGGGGACGGGCATGGGGGAGTGGGCGACCGGCTAGGCGCCGCACCCCACCTCGATGTCCGGGAGAAGCGTCCGTTCCATCAGGTTCTTGATATGCAGCATGTTCGTTGAGGAGAAAATATGTTGCGGCCGGGAAGGCGACCGGCCGGCCCCTCGATGAGGCGTTCTTTCCTTGCTTCGTGATCCTTCGTGCCTCCGTGTTAGATAGTTACCACCGACCAGACGAGAACCCCCCGGCCCGGACTCCGCTCCCACAGTCGCACCGAGCCGCGGGCCGTTTCCGCTCAGCGGGTCGCGCCAAGGCGTTCCCGCAGCATCGCCGGCGAAATCACCGGACAGGCGGCGGCCAGCACCGTCAGGTCGGCATCCCCACTGACCAGAAACGCCGCTCCGCTGGCGCGCGCCAGGTGCGGAAACACCGCATCATCACGGCCGCGGCGGCCCGACGTCAGGGCGCGCGCCGTGCCCAGGCGACCGCATCCGCGACATCGCCCTCGGTGATGCCGAGATCGGCGAGTTTGCGGCGC
>DAHWNE010000256.1 GCA_027340195.1 Acetobacteraceae bacterium
GCCGGCCAGGACGGCGGCGCGTTCGGCGGCGGATTTGCCATCCAGCGATGGGGTGGGGCGCGGGCGGGCCAGCGCGTCGGACAGCACCGGGATCCCGGACAGCCGCCCCAGCGCCTGCGCGAGCAGGGCGGCCTGGTTGTAGCGGCGGGCGAACAGCCGGCGCCGGTGCAGCGGGACCGGGACCAGCAGCTCCGCCCGGGCCAGCAGGGCGGCCCCGGCGCGGGCCAGGAACGGCGCGGCCAGCGCCGCCAGTTCCGGCCGGTCGGCGTGCTTGAGCGGCAGGATCACCCGCCGCGCCCCGGCGCCATATAGCCAGGCGGCGCGGGCGGCGTCGAAGCGCGGCCGGCGCGCCCGGCAGGCGGGGCAGAGCCCCGAAAGCCCGCCCAGCGCCGCCGCCGCCAGCGGCAACCCGCAGCAGGCGCAGAGCGGCGGGGTGATCCAGGTGATGGCGGCGAAGCAGTCAGCGCAGAACAGCCCCTGCTCCGACACCGGGGCGGCGCAGCACGGGCATTCCGGCGGCAGCAGCAGATCGAGCGCGCGGGCGAGCAGGCGGGCCATCGCCCGCAGCCTGCGCTTGGTCCGGTTAGCGGGTCGCTAAGCCGTGGCGCCGAAATGGACGGTGCCGTCCCGGGCGATGGCGTGGACCAGATCGATCTCCCACGACAGATAGGCGCGCATCGCCTCCTCCACCCCGGAGTTGCGGTCATAGGGGCGGAGATTGGCGTCGATGCAGGCGGCATCGGGCGGGTTGGTACGGTCCCTGACCAGCGGGCGGCCGAAGGCGTGCCAGGCGGCGGTACCGCCGCGCAGCACGCGCAGCTCGGCCGCTGGGGCCAGTGCGGCGAGTTCGCCGGCCGCCCAGGCCGCCGCCACCCCGTCCGGCGAGGTCGCCACCACCAGCTCGGCCTCCGCCAATGCCCCCCGCAGCAGGCCGAGCCGTCCGCGCACGCCCCAGAGCGCACCCGGGATATGCCCGTCGCGATAGGTCAGGCTGCGCGCGAGATCGACCACCACGGTCGGGCGGCCGGCATCCAGCGCCTCGGTCAGGCCCAGCACCTCGATCCCGGCGGCCGGCGGCGGGATGGGGGCGGGGCGGATCGGCAGCTCCGGCAGCGCGGCGAAGCCACCCTCCACCACGAACACGTCGGGTTGGCCCATCTGACGCAGCCAGGCGGCCGACATCCGCGCCCGCACGCCGTCATCGTCCAGCAGCACGATGCGCGCGTTGCGCACCGCGATCCATTGGTCGGTGGCCTGCACCAGCTGCCCGCCGGGGGCGTTGCGGCTGGCCGGATGATGGGCGGCGGCGAATTCGGCCGGGTCGCGCACGTCGAGCAGATAGAGGCTGCGCGCGGGGTCGGCGGCGAACGCGGCGACCTCGGCGGGGCCGATCGCGCGCACGCCGACGCTGTCGGCGAAGGCGCGGGCGCGGTCCAGCGCCAGCGCGGCGCTGCGCGGCGGTCCGGGCGGGAAGCGCTCCTCCCGGCCGGTGGCGCAGCGGAAGCCGGCCAGTTCCCAGCCCATGGTGCCGTTGCGCAGCGCCACCACCTTGTTGGGGATGCCGGCGCGGCGCAGGCTCTCCGCGCCCATGATGCTGCGGGTGCGGCCGGCGCAGTTCACCACCACCAGCGTCTCCGGCCGGGGTGCCAGATCGCCGATGCGGTAGGCGAGTTCGCCGCCCGGCACGCTGATGCCGGTGGGGATGGACATTCGGCGGAACTCGGCCTCGGTGCGGCTGTCCAGCACCACCATGTCGCGGCCGGAGTCGATCCAGGCCTTGAGCTCGGGCGGATCGACGCTTTCGGTTCCGTAATGGTGCTCGACCCATTCTCCGAACGCCTTGGAGGGGACGTTGACGCCGCTGAAAATCTCCCCCCCGGCGGCGGCCCAGGCCTTGGTGCCGCCGTCCAGCACGGCCACGTCGCGGTGCCCGGCGCCGATCAGATACGCCGCCAGCGCCTCGGCGAGGCCGCGCCCGTCATCGACGCAGACGGTGCGTACCGCCGGGTTGGGCAGCAGGGCGTGGGCGCGGGTCTCGGCTTGCGAGAACGGGCAGGGGATGGCCCAGAACAGATGGGCGGCGCCGAACTCGCCTTCCTCGCGGGCGTCGAGCAGGGCGAGTTCGGCGCCGTCGGTCAGCCAGGCGCGGAGCGTGCGGGGGGGGATACGGGGGATCATGGAAACGAGTATGCGGCCGGACGGGTGTGGCCGCCAGGGGCGACGGGCTACGGGCCGCGGCGGCGCCGCCCGCCGGCGCGTCGTGGGTCCGGCGTGTAACCGCCGCCACCCGGGCCGAGCGGCTTCGGCATCCACCCCGCGCCGCGCCGTTCGCTCGCCGAGGGCGCGGGCGGCGCCGGCAGGCCGAGCGAGAGCGCTTCCAGCCGCTTGATCTCGTCGCGCAGCCGGGCCGCTTCCTCGAACTCGAGATCGGCCGCGGCGGCGCGCATGCGCTTCTCGAGTTCGGCGATGGAGGAGGCCAGGTCGCGGCCGACGAACTCGGCCGGGGTCGCATCCTTGACCGGGGCGACCGTGACGTAGTCCTGCTCGAACACCGAGGCGAGCACGTTGCCGATCTGCTTGCGGATCGACTGCGGGGTGATGCCGTGCGCGGCGTTCCATTCGGTCTGCTTACGCCGGCGGCGGTCGGTCTCCTCGATGGCGCGGCGCAGCGAGCGGGTCATCACGTCGGCATAGAGGATCACCCGCCCGTCCACGTTGCGCGCGGCCCGGCCGATGGTCTGGATCAGGCTGGTCTCGGAGCGCAGGAAGCCTTCCTTGTCGGCATCGAGGATGGCGACCAACTGGCATTCCGGGATGTCGAGCCCCTCGCGCAGCAGGTTGATGCCGACCAGCACGTCGATCACGCCGAGACGGAGGTCGCGGATGATGTCGATCCGCTCCAGCGTGTCGATATCGGAATGGAGGTAGCGCACCTTCACCCCGTGTTCGGTCAGGTATTCGGTCAGGTCCTCGGCCATGCGCTTGGTGAGAGTGGTCACCAGCACCCGCCCGCCGCGGGCGGTGACGGCGCGGCACTCGCCCAGCAGATCGTCCACCTGGTGCTCGACCGGGCGCACCTCGGTCACCGGATCGACCAGGCCGGTGGGGCGGATCACCTGCTCGACCAC
>DAHWNE010000261.1 GCA_027340195.1 Acetobacteraceae bacterium
GGCGTCGCCGGCGAGGCCGGAAAGGCGGAGCTCGCCGAAGCCGCGCTGAACCACCGCGTGCTGCGCCTCGAAGCTGAGCGCGGCCTGCGGGCGATAGGCCGGGATCAGCCCCTGGCGGCGATACAGCATCATCACCACCAGGATGATGCCGAAGATCAGCTCGATGGACTGGGTGAGATCGACCGAGGCGAGCCAGCGGCTGCCGATCAGCCGACCGAGGCCATCCACCAGCCCGCTGAGGTCGGGCAGCCACCAGGATTGCAGCAGCTGCAGGATCATCGCCCCGGCGACCGCGCCCCAGACGCTGCCGATGCCGCCGAAGACGATCATCACCAGGATCATTACCGAGACCGGGAAGTCGAACATGTCGGGGGTGGCGGTCTGCAGCTTGGAGATGAACAGCACCCCGGTGGCACCGGCGAAGGCAGCGCCGGTGGCGAAGGCGAGCAGCTTGAAGCGGGTGCGGTTGATGCCCATCGCGCCGGCGGCGATCTCGTCCTCGCGGATCGCCATCCAGGCCCGGCCGATGCGGGAATCGCGCAGCCGCAGGCTGGTGAAGATCAGGAACGCCACCAGCGCGACGGCGACATAGTAATAGGGGATGGCGTTGACCCCGAAATTGTAGCCCAGCAGCACCGGGGCGCCGACCCCGTTCAGCCCGGCCGCGCCGTTGGTCAGGCTGGACCAGTTGCGGAACACGATCGGCACGATCTCGCCGAAGCCCAGGGTGACGATGGCGAGGTAGTCGCCGCGCAGCCGCAGCGTGGGGGCACCGAACGCCATGCCGCAGCCGGCCGAGATGACGGCGGCCAGCGGCAGCGCGATCCAGAACGAGAGGGTGAAATGCACCACCGTGCCGCCGGAATCGCCGGGGAACGGCATCACCAGCCCCAGGTGCTGGAACGGCACCCAGAACGGCGCCCAAGCCGGATGCAGTTGAAACGAATTGAGGATGCCGTAGGCGTACGCACCGATGGCGAAGAAGGCGGCATAGCCGAGGTCGAGTAGCCCGGCGAATCCCACCACGATGTTCAGCCCCAGCGCCAGCGCGGCATAGATGGCGGCATTGGCCAGGCTGTCCACGTTCGCCTGGTTGGGAAACACCACCGGGTAGAGCAGCGCAATGGCGGCGAGAAGGGCGATTCCGGCGGGCTTGGCGCGGCCCTCGGCCAGCGCGGCGAAGGGGCGGCGGGCGACGGCGGCGGCGTTATCGGACATCGCGCGCCTCCGTCAGGACTTACTGGGCGTCAGCCGCCCGAATAGCCCGGCGGGGCGGAACACCAGGACCACTACCAGAATGGAGAAGATGACGACGTCGGACCATTCGGTGGCGATGAACTGGCCGGAGTAGGCCTCGATCAGCCCGATCGCGAAGCCGCCCACCATGGCGCCGGGCACGTTGCCGATGCCGCCCAGCACGGCCGCGGTGAAGGCGCGCAGCCCGGCGGTGAAGCCGATCAGGAAGCTGGTAAAATTGTAGTACAGGCCGAAGATCATGCCGCCCGCCCCGGCCAGCGCGGAGCCGAGGAAGAACGCGGTCATGATGACCTTGTCCACCTCCACCCCCATCATCCGCGCCGCTTCCGGGTCCTGCGCGGTGGCGCGCATCGCCTTGCCGAGCCGGGATTTCTGCACGAACGCCCACAGGCCTGCCATCAGCAGCGGCGCCACCAGCCAGATCAGCAGCTCCGGCAGGGTGACGGTGGCGCCGTGGACCTGCCATTGCAGCTGCGGCAGCGGGTTGGGGAAATTCAGGGTCTGCGCGCTGGTCAGCAGCAGGATGACGTTGAACAGCACGTAGGAGACGCCGATGGTGGTAATCATCGCCGCCGGCCCGGTGATGCCGCGCAGGGGGCGGAGCGTGATCCGCTCGATCGCCACCCCCAGCACGCCGGTGCCCAACATGGTGACGAGCAGCGCGGCGAGCAGCACCCCGATCAGCGGCAGCCCGGTCAGGATCACCGTCTGCCCGGTCAGCCCGAAGCCCTGCAGCACCCACAGCGCCAGGAACGAGCCCATCATGAAAACGTTGAAATGGGCGAAGTTGATGAGCTCCAGGATGCCGTAGATCAGGGTGAACCCGAGGGCGAGCAACGCATACATCGCCCCCAGGCTCAGACCGTTGATCGTCTGCTGGAGCAGCAGCGACGAGAAGCTCATGGTCGCGGCATCACACCTGCGGTGCGGGGCCGAGGTAGTGGTACTGCGCGATCATGTCGTCGAGCGGCTTCGATTTGTCCTCGCGGATCTGATAGACGCTGACGACGTGGCTGGTCATGTCGCCATATTTGTCGAAGCTGACCATGCCCTGCAGGGTGGGCGTCTTCGACGCGGCGATGGCGTCGCGCATGGTCGCCTTGGTGATCGGCTTCTTCTCGGCGATCAGCGTCTTGACCGCGCCGATGATGATGAGGCCCGCGTCATAGGCGGTCAGCGCGTAATCGTCGGGACCGATGCCGAACTTCGCCGTGTAGGCGCGGATCACACCCTGCGCCTTCGGGTCGCCGACCAGATGCGGCGCGGCGATGGTGGCGTACCAGCCCTCGGCGGCGGGAAAGCCGGCCGCGGTCAGGATTTCGGGGGCGACCATGCCGTCGCCGCCGCCCTTGATCATCTTCGGGATGATCTGATACGATTGCTTGACCAGCTTCACCCCGGCCTGATCGACGCCGCCGTAATAGCGCGCCTGCGGGTTGAGCGATTTGATCTTGGTCAGGGTGGTGGTGTAGTCGGCATTTTTCGGGTCCAGCCGGTCACGGCCCATCACCTTCATGCCGATCTTCTTCGCCTGGCCCTCGAACGCATCGGCCAGACCGACGCCGTAGGCGCCGCTGTCGTCCAGGATATAGACCGATTTCACGCCAAGCTTCTTGGCCATGAACATCGTCATCTCCGGACCCTGATAGGCGTCGGTGGTGACGGTGCGGAAATAGATCGCCTTGCCTGCCGGCATGAACTCGGCGGCGAATTTCGGGTTGGTGATGTCGGGGTTGGTGGAGGCCGGGGTGATGGTGGCGAGATCACCCTCGCTCAGGATCGGCGCCTGCGCTTTGCCGTCGCCGCTCATCTGCGGGCCGATCGCGGCCACCAGCCGCGGGTCAGCGACCATTCGGCGCGCGTTGGTGGCCGCCTGGGCGGGATCGTACTGGCCGGCGGTGGCGGTGGCGTTGTCGAACACGTCCAGCTTGAACTTCACTCCCGGCACCGCGTTGGCGTCGTTCGCTTGGTCGAACGCCAGCTGCGCCCCGTGCAGGATGCGCGTGGCGCCCTGCGCATCCGCCCCGGTCAGCGGCAGATCCACGCCGATGACGACGATCTTGGTGTCCGCCGCGACCGCGGGGCCGGCACCCAGCGCGGCGGCGGCGGCGGTGGAAGCGAAAAGCTGGGCCGCGGCCCGACGTGTGATCATCCCTGTATCCCCTTCGCAAATGGAGCGGCCCGGGCGGCCGAGCCCGAGTCGAACGAAGCAAACAGTATGCCAAAGGCCGCGCGGTTTTCGCTTCCCTGGCCCCCTTGTTCTGCCGGGTCCGACGCCTCGGTGCAATGGGTACCTTACGCCCGCATTAGCGGTTTGTTCATCGCGCCCCGGTTCCCTTCCCGGCCGCGCCATGTCCGAATCCCCCCCCTCCTCCGAAGCGCCCGCGGCGCCACCGCCGGACCCGATCACGGCGGACCTGCCTGGGGAGTGCCAACTGGCGCACAAACTGTTCGGCACCTTCGGCCCGGTGCTGTTCCGACGATCGGAGGTCGATGGCGCCCCGGTCATGGTGGTGCAGCTGGGGGAGCGAGAAGCGGCGCTGCCGCTCACTTCCCTGCAACGAGAATTCGGCATCGCCGAGCAGACGTCGGACGGGCGGATGCTCGCCCTGATCGCCGAGGCGCTGGATTTCGTCTCCGTGCTTCGTCCCGGCGACAAACTGCCGAGCGAGGTGCTGACCGGGGAGGCCAGCTGGTCGCCCGACAAGCTGCACCTGGAACTCGCCCACACCCGGCTGCGGATCGCGCTGGTGGAGTGGCTGAACGAAGGCGCGGCCGATCACGAACGCCTGGAAGCCTCGGCGTTGCTGGCGATGGCCTCCGACCCGGCGCTGCGGGCGCAGGTGCATACCGCGCTCACCCGGGCCGCCGAGGCGCTGGGGCTCGAGTCCAGCACCGAGGTGGTCGGGCTGCTCGAGACCCTCGGCAACGAGCTCGCCTATATCGAGGCGCTGCGTGACCGGCTGCTGCGCCGGGTACGGCAGATGTCGGCCAAGATCGAGCGGCTGGCGCGCGGCTGGCGGTCGGATGCCAGCCATATCGAGACCCTGACCCAGGTGAAGCGCCTGACCGCGCTGGCACTGCGTCAGATCGCCGCGCGCTTCGACGAGCTCGACGCGCAGACCGGGGAGGTGATGGCGGCGCTGCGCAACGTGGACAGTCAGCGCGCCTTCATCCGCACCAACCGCGACTGGCTCTACCGCAGCCAACGCGCTTGGGAGCCGATCCTGGCGCAATGGGACGCCGCCGCGATCGGCTTCGATGAGGGCACGCTGGCACTGCTCGGGCGGACCTATCATTTCCTCGCCCCGCGCTTCATGCCGGTGACCGAGTGGATCTCCGCCACCCGCCCGGGCCAGGCGCCGAAGCGCAACCCGGCGCCGCGCATGATCTGGTAGCCCCGATCAGGCCTCGCGCAGCTTGCGCCAGTTCCGGCGTAGCCCGCGCCGCGCGTCCTGCTCCGCCCCCAGCGCCCAGTCCGAGAGTGCGGCGGCGGGCACCGGCCCGGCGGCGCGCGGGCGAGCCAGCCGCGCGGCCAGCGCCGCGGCGATGGCGGCATCGTTGGCCC
>DAHWNE010000291.1 GCA_027340195.1 Acetobacteraceae bacterium
GTGGCGGGAGGTCGCGTCGGCCCGGGGGAGGACATGCGCCAGCAGCGCCGGGAGGAGGTCGCTGCTGAGGTAGGTCAGGAACCGGGTGAGCGGGGTGGACGGCACGGCCGGGCGGGGTCCTTCGCGGGTTGTGTTGGGGGGAAGGTAGAACGTGTTAGTGGTGATGTCAAGGGGAAAATGGCGTGGGAGGGAGATTTCCCGTGGGCCGGGCGGTGGGCGGTCGCCGGGCGGTTCCCCCGGCGTGGCCGTCGTGCCAGCCTGCGCCGATGCGCATCCATATCCAGAACCCGCCGGACGATCCCGCCTTCACCGTCACCCCGGGGATGTGGGACGACGCGGCGGCGCGGGCGGGCGCCGGCGGCCATCGGGTGAGTTTCGCCGCCACGGCGGACGGCTTCGCCGCCGCGATCGGCGACGCCGAGGTGCTGGTGGGCGACAAGGACGTGCTGCGCCCGCTGTTGCCGGCCCCCGCCCCGGCGCTGCGGGCGGTGTTCGTGACCAATGCCGGGGTGGACAACCTGGCGCCGTTCGACTGGCTGCCGCCGGGCGCGGTGCTGCTCAACAATCGCGGCACCCATGCGGCCAAGGGGGGCGAGTTCGGGATCATGGCGATCCTGATGCTCGCCAGCGCCATTCCGGCGATGGTCACCGACCAGCGGGAGGGCGTCTGGCGCAAGCGCTGGGGCCGCAGCGTGGCCGGGTGGCGGCTGACCATCCTGGGCCTCGGCGCGCTGGGGGGCGCGGTCGCGGCCCATGCGGCGCGACTCGGGATGCGGGTCACCGGGCTGCGCGCCCGCCCCGCCCCGCATCCGGACTGCGTGGCGGTGCTGGGCGCCGACCGGATCGACGAGGTGCTGCCGGCGACCGACGCGCTGCTGCTCGCCTGCCCGCTCACGCCGGCCACGCGCGGCGTGCTGGACCGGCGGCGGATCGGGTTGCTGGGGCGCGGGGCCGGGGTGGTGAATGTCGGCCGCGGCGCGCTGCTGGATCAGGAGGCGCTGTGCGATGCGCTGGACGCGGGGCTGCTGTCCGGCGCGGTGCTGGACGTGTTCGAGCCGGAACCGCTGCCGCCCGGCCACCGCATCTGGCGCACCCGCAACCTGATCGTCTCCCCGCACACCGCGGCCGATGATCCGGCCACCTACCTGCCGCGCAGTCTCGATATTTTGTTCGCCGATCTGCTTGCGCTGGCGGCCGGGACGACCCCGCCCACCCTGGTTGACCCGGCACGCGGGTATTGACCGGGCGGGGCGCGCCGGCTAAGGGGCGCTTTCCGATGTGGCGACCCCGGTTGCGGGGCCGTCCCCTTTGGCACATATCCATGGGAACCGGCCCCGCGGCCCCTCCGCGCGGGCGACAGTGAACGAGGTAGCGGCGTGGCGCGTATCGCGGGGGTGAACATCCCCACCAACAAGCGGGTGACCATCGGACTGCGGTATATCTACGGCATCGGCCCGACCAAGGCCGCCGAGATCTGCTCCCGGCTCGGCATTCCCGACGAGCGGCGGGTCAATCAGCTGTCGGATGACGAGGTGCTGCGCATCCGCGAGCTGATCGATCGCGAGTTCCGGGTGGAAGGCGATCTCCGGCGTGAGAACGCCATGAACATCAAGCGGCTGATGGATCTCGGCTGCTATCGCGGCCTGCGCCATCGTCGCGGCCTGCCGGTGCGCGGCCAGCGCACCCACACCAATGCCCGCACCCGCAAGGGCAAGGCGGTCGCCATCGCCGGGAAGAAGAAGGTCACCAAGTAGCCTCCCGCCGCCCCGCTTCGACCCGTTTCAGGACAGGATATCCAGATGGCGAAACCCGCCGCCGCGCGCACCCGTCGCAAGGAGCGCAAGAACATCATCGCCGGGGTGGCCCATGTGGCCGCCACCTTCAACAACACCGTGGTCACCATCACCGACGCCCAGGGCAACGCGATCGCCTGGTCCTCGGCCGGCAGCCAGGGGTTCAAGGGCAGCCGCAAATCCACCCCCTATGCCGCGCAGGTCGCCGCCGAGGATGCCGGGCGCAAGGCGCGCGAGCACGGGATGGAGACGCTGGAGATCGAGGTCTCCGGCCCCGGTTCGGGACGGGAGAGCGCGCTGCGGGCGTTGCAGACGGTGGGGTTCTCCGTCACCGCCATCCGCGACATGACGCCGATCCCGCATAACGGCTGCCGCCCGCGCAAGCGCCGCCGGGTCTGAGGTTTCGCCGGGCCGCCGCCCGGCCGGCATGGCGGGCCGCGCTCCGCCGACATGACGCCATCCGCCCCGCGTGCCGCCGCCGCGCGCGGGCCGGAGGAAGGATCGAGAGAGATGATGAGGCAGACCCAGGTCACCCAGCGGAACTGGCAGACGCTGATCAAGCCCGAGAAGCTCGAAGTGGAGCCCGGTGCCGATCCGGCGCGCATCGCCACCCTGGTGGCCGAGCCGCTGGAACGCGGCTTCGGCTTGACGCTCGGCAACGCGGTGCGGCGGATCCTGCTGTCGTCCCTGCAGGGCGCGGCGGTGACCGCGGTGCAGATCGACGGCGTGCTGCACGAGTTCAGCTCGATCCCCGGCGTGCATGAGGACGTCACCGACATCGTGCTGAACATCAAGCAGCTGGCGCTCAGGATGCACGGGGAGGGGCCGAAGCGGATGGTGCTGACCGCGACCGGCCCCGGCGAGGTGCGGGCGGGGCAGATCCAGGCCGGGCACGACATCGACATCATGAACCCCGAGCTGGTGCTCTGCACGCTCGACGACGGGGTGAAGCTGGGGATGGAGTTCACCGTCAACCTGGGCAAGGGCTACACCCCGGCCTCGGAGAACCGGCCGGAGGATGCGCCGATCGGCCTCATCCCGGTGGACTCGATCTTCTCGCCGGTGCGGCGCGTCTCCTACAAGGTGGAACCGACCCGCGTCGGGCAGCGCACCGATTTCGACAAGCTGCTGCTGACGGTGGAGACCAACGGCGCGGTCACGCCGGAGGACGCGGTGGCGCTGGCGGCGCGCATCCTGCAGGACCAGGTGGCGCTGTTCGTCAATTTCGAGGAGCCGCAGCCGGTCCGCCAGGAGGAGCCGGAAGACAACCTGCCGTTCAACCGCAACCTGCTGCGCAAGGTGGACGAGCTCGAACTCTCGGTGCGCAGCGCCAACTGCCTGAAGAACGACAACATCGTCTATATCGGCGACCTGGTGCAGAAATCCGAGCAGGAGATGCTGCGCACCCCCAATTTCGGGCGCAAGTCGCTGAACGAGATCAAGGAAGTGCTGGCGACCATGGGGCTCGGCCTGGGCATGGTGGTGCCCGGCTGGCCTCCCGAGAATATCGAGGACATGGCCCGCCGCTCCGACGAGATCACCTTCTGACCCCGCGCCGTAAGCCCAAGGAACCCCGATCATGCGACATGGTCTTGCCGGCCGGAAGCTCGGCGTCACCACCACCCATCGCCACGCCATGTTCCGCAACATGGCGGTGGCGCTGCTGAAGCACGAGCAGATCACCACCACCCTGCCGAAGGCGAAAGAGCTGCGCCCGGTGGCGGAGAAGCTGGTCACCCTGGGCAAGCGCGGCGGGCTGCACGCCCGCCGGCTGGCCTATGCCCAGCTGCGGGACGCGAAGATCGTGGACAAGCTGTTCGGCACCCTGGCCGATCGCTACCGCGCGCGCGCCGGCGGCTATACGCGGGTGCTGAAGGCCGGCGTCCGCTACGGCGATGCCGCCAGCATGGCGGTGATCGAGCTGGTGGACCGCGATCCGCTGGCCAAGGGCCTGGATTCCGGGCCGGCGCAGACCCAGGCGCCGGAGGATGACGGGCCGGCGGCGGCGGCGTAGCGCCTGTTGCCTCCCCGCCGCGGCCGGCTTTAGCCTCGGCTCGCGGCCCTCGCCGCCGGAGGTCCCGATGCGTGCGTTGTCCCCTCTCCTGCCCGCGGCCCTGGCGGTCGCGGCGCTGTTCGTCGCCCCGCCGGCCCGAGCCCAGCTGCTGAACCAGCTGCAATCGGCGGCGCCCTCGGTGTCCGTGCCCTCGGTCTCCGCCCCCTCGGCAGGCGGGGCGCTCGGCGCGCTCGGCGGCGGCGGGGTGCCCTCGGTCGGCTCGGCCAGCCCGGGCAACCTGGCGGGCGTGCTGCACTACTGCATCCAGAACAACGACGTGAGCAGCGGCGCGGCGCGTTCGGTGCAGAGCCAGCTGATGAGCAAGCTGGGCGGGCAGGCCAGCTCCGACCCCGGCTACGGCGCCGGCCAGGGCGGCACCCTCGAGACCGGCCCCGGCGGCGGCTACAGCCTGGGCGGGACCGGCATCAAGCAGGAGGTGACGCGGAAGGTCTGCAACATGGTGCTCCAGCGCGCGCAATCGATGCTGTAGCGCGCGGCGTCCGGACGGCTGTGCTGGTCGAGGGGCGGGGCGCCGGCGCGCCGAGGAAAAAATACGAACCTCGGCGCCATGCCCTTGCCGCGGCGGCTCCGGCTCAATACATCCCCCCTGTCAAGATTTCCACCCTGGCAAGAAACAACCCAAGGGATGCGGTCGGCGCTTCGGGCCGGCCGGATCCGCTGCAAGGAGCATGAACGACCATGAGCAAGGTCATCGGGATCGACCTGGGCACCACCAACTCCGTGGTGTCCGTGCTGGAGGCAGGCGACCCGGTCGTCATCCCCAACGCTGAGGGGGCCCGGACCACACCCTCGGTGGTCGGCTTCGCCAAGGGCGGGGAAGTCCTG
>DAHWNE010000297.1 GCA_027340195.1 Acetobacteraceae bacterium
CGGCGCCGAAATCGAACATGGCGAGCTTGCGGGCACGCTTGGCCAACTGCGCGGCGTGATCGGTGGCGCTGGCGGAGGGCGCGCCGCGCGGCGTGTGCTCGAGCCCGTCGGCGACATAGGCGCCGTTTTCGGTCCCGGGCGTGGTCATCGGCGAAATGCCCGAGGGCGTCACGTCGTAGCGGCGGAAGGCGGCGAGATCCTCGGCCAGTAGCCGGCCCGGGGTGGGCGCGGCCGGCGGCGGCGGCGCAATCACCGCGCGCGACTGGCCGAGCGCCTGGTCGGACAGCACCAGCGCCGGCACTTGCAGGGTTTCCGCCAGCCCGACGGCCCAGGCGGTGGTGCGCGCGCAATCGCCGATCCCGTTCGGAGCCAGAACGAGGTGCGGGGCGTCGCCATGCAACCCGTAGAGGGCGATATTGAGGTCGGTTTGTTCCGACTTGGTGGGGATGCCGGTGGACGGGCCGCCGCGCATGACATCGACCACCACCAGCGGGGTTTCGGAGGCGACGGCGAGACCCAGCGCCTCCATCATCAGGGCGAGGCCGGGGCCGGAGGTGGCCGTGAGCGCGGGGGTGCCGGCGAAGCCGGCGCCGATGGTCATGTTGATCGCCGCCAGCTCGTCTTCGGCCTGAACCAGCACGCCGCCGGTTTCCTCGAGGGCGGGGGCGAGATATTCCAGCACCTCGGTGGCCGGCGTAATCGGATAGGCGGCGACGAAACGGACGCCGGCGGCAAGCGCCCCATAGCCGGTCGCCTGATTGCCGCTGAGCTGCCACCGCGGCGCGGCGCTGGGCCGTGGAGTCAGGCGGTGGGCGAGTGCCGGGAGTTCGGCCGCCGCGCCGCGTTCCAGCGCGGCGCGGTTGGCCGCCAGCGTCTCCTCGCCCTTGGACCCGAGCTGGTGGGCGATGGTGGCGGCGAGAAGCTCCCGCGGCAGGCCGAGCAGGTGGGACGCAGCGCCGAGCGCCACCATGTTCGCCCGTCCGCCCGGGATGGCGCGGGCCAGCGCCTTGGCCGGCAGGGCAGCGACGCGGGCCCCCGAGGCCGCGACAGCCTGGGGCACCGGTCCCTGGTCCGGGTCGGCCAGCACCAGACTTGCTTCGGTGAGCGGGATTTCGTCGCCGAAGCGGGCGAAATTCTCCCAGTCGAGGGCGATCAGCAGGTCGATGCTGTCGGGTGGGCTTTCGATCGCTTCCGGGGCGGGGCGGAGCAGGGCCGCGGCCTCGCCGCCGCGGATCTGCGGCCCCATGGCGCGGGTCATGCGCCCGTAGAGACCCGCGCTTGCGGCGGCAGCGAGCAGGATTTCCCCGGCACGCATGGCTCCGGCGCCGCCGGAGCCGGTGATAGCGAGCGCCAGCGCGGGAGGGGCGCAAAGCGCGGCGGAGGGGAGGTTGGTGTCCATGTGCCGGCTCCTGGCCTGGGCTATAGACGTATTCCGGTACTGCGTTACCTGTTATTAGCCGATTCCGGACCGGCCCGCAAGGGGCGGCATCGGGGCAATCGTCGGGAGATCCAGAAACTCGCGCCGCCGCCCGGCGCCGGGAACGATTCCGCCGGATGACCGAAGGTCACCGCCCCGCCACGAACACCTGCCCGGTGGCGTAGGACAGCCACACCCGATGATCGATCAGCCAATTCATCCCGATCAGCAGGTCCAGGATCGGCGACAGGATCACCGGCGTCGCCATCACCGGCACGTCCCGCGCGCTGACCCCCGCCACGGTCAGTCGGCGCAGGGTCAGGAACCGCCCGACCACCGTCCGCGGTCCCACCCCGCGGGCGCGCACCACCGGCGCGCCCGACAGGCCGCCGACCGTCAGGCCCAGCCGCGCCATCCCTGCCGCGCTCAGCAACTGCCCGGTCGCGCCGGTATCGATCATCGCGCGCAACTCTTTGCCGTCGGCGCGGACAGCGATGCCCAGAACCGGGCGGTAGCCGGGCAACATGGCGGCACGGCGATACGGCCCCCACCAGGGCAGGAATCGCCCCGAGCAGCCATGCACCCGAAACAAGGTGATCCGCCGGCGCGCCATGTCGATGTCCAGGTCGTAGCGAGCCAGGATGTCGCGACCCAGCAGCCCGGCCACCCGCCCTGCCCCTTGCGCGCCGGGCAGCGCGCCGACGCTCAGGCTGAGTTCGGGCAGCGGAAAGACCTGGCGCAGCGGGATCCCGTTCAGGGTCAGGCGCGGGACCAGCGCGTTGGCATGATGCTCCTCCCCGCCGATGCCGATATTGGTGCTGCCCACCCAGGGATCGAGCTTCAGCCCGAGACGGCGCACGGCGGCTGGTGTCAGCAAGCTGCGTTCGGCCCCGGAATCCAGAATCAGCCGTACCGGGTGATGGTCGATCCGCGCATCGACCAGCGCGTGCCCGCCGCGCAGGATGAGCGGGACCACGGTGACGCTGCGCACCTCGCAGGCATGGGCGGCGGACACGGCGGCGAATAGCAAGGCGATGATGGCGCGTTTCATGACCCGCCAGCCTCGCCGAAGCGCGGGTCGGGCGCCAGGGTCCGCCCATCGGCGTGCCAGAACGCCGCCAGGCCCGACAACGGGCGGAACGCCTCGGCATCGGCGCCGGTCAGCAGCACCTGGGCGGGCAGCGCCGCGAGCGCCGCGAAGAGCGCCGCGCGGCGGGAAGGGTCCAAATGCACCGCCGGCTCGTCCAGCAGCAGGATCGGGGCGAAGCCGCGGGCGGCGGCGATCAGCCCGGCATGGGCCAGGATCAGCCCGACCAGCATCGCTTTCTGTTCGCCGGTGCTGGCCAGCGTGGCCGGATGGCCGGACGCCGCGTCCTCCAGACCCAGGTCGCAGCGATGCGCCGACAGCGTCGCCGCCCCGGCGGCGGCGTCGCGGGCGCGATTGGCGGCCAGGCTCGCGCGCAGCCATTCCTCGGTCGCCAACGCCGGCTCGGCGGCGAGCCGGGCGGCGACGGTGCCTTCCAGCCGCACCCGCGCCGCCGGGAATCCCGGCACCACCGCCCCCGCCAGCGCTGCGTCCAGCCGCGCCACCAGCGCCGCCCGCGCGGCGGTGGCGGCGATGCCGTGCCGCGCCATCCCATCCTCCAGCGCCGCGAGCCAAGCCGGGTCCGGCCGTCCGGCAGCCAGCAGCCGGTTGCGGCCCGACATCGCGGCGTCGTGGGCTGCCACCTCGCGCGCATGGCCCGGTTCCAGCGCCCAGACCAGCCGGTCGAGAAAGCGGCGCCGGGTGGCGGCGCCGTCCTGGAACAGCTGGTCCATGCGCGGCGTAAGCCAGACCATGGCGATCCGTTCGGCGATCTCGGCCTGGGCCCGCGGGGCGGCGCCGTCCAGACGGAAGATGCGGCGGTCCGAGGGGCCGTCGGGGGGCGAGCCGGTGCCGATATCCACCGGCCCGCGCGGGGTGGCGAACCGGCCCGCCACCGCCCACGGTCCCGTAGCCGCACCCGGGGCGGCGCGGTGGGCGAACTCGCTCACCCGCGCCCCACGGAGCCCGCGCCCCGGTGCCAGCAGGGAGACGGCTTCCAGAAGATTGGTCTTGCCGCTGCCGTTGGGACCGGCGATCACCACGATGCGCCCGCCGGGCGACCAGACGAGGTCCCGGTAGCTGCGGAACGCCGCCAGCCGCAGCCGCAGCAGGGTCAGGCTTGCGCCCGACGCCGTCGCGGCGAAGTCTGGGGGATCAGCACCGGGAGGAACCGCCATGCCACGACGCCTGATCGATATCTCCGTTCCGCTCAAGGCCGGGATCGCCAGCGATCCGCCCCATATGCTGCCCGAGATCACCTATCTGGACCACCACCAGACCGCCCCGGCGATGGCCGAATACATGGGCGTGCCGGTCTCGGCGCTGCCGGACGGGGAATACGCGGCGGTGGAGCAGGTGCGCATCTCCTCGCATAACGGCACGCATCTGGATGCGCCCTATCATTTCTTCTCGACCATGAACCATGCGCTCAAGCCCGGCGGCGAGCCGTCCTGGCGGATCGACGAGGTGCCGCTGGAATGGTGCTTCCAGCCGGCCGTGAAGCTGGACTTCCGGCACCTGCCGGACGGCTACGTGGCCACCCCCGGCGACGTGGAGGCCGAGTTGCGGCGCATCGGCCACGCGCTCGCGCCGCTCGAGATCGTGCTGGTGAACACCGCCGCCGGCGCGCGCTACGGGGAGGAGGATTTCATCCATCGCGGCTGCGGCATCGGCAAGGCGGCCACGATGTGGCTGCTGGAGCGCGGGGTGCGGCTGACCGGCACCGACGGCTGGAGCTGGGATGCGCCCTTCAGCCTGACCCGTGAGCGGGTGGCGGCCACCGGCGATGCCGGGCTGATCTGGGAGGGGCACCGGGCCGGACGGGAAATCGGCTATTCCCATCTCGAGAAACTGCACAACCTGGAATCCCTGCCGGCGGACGGGTTCGAGGTGGTCTGCTTTCCGGTCAAGCTGCACCGGGCCTCGGCGGGCTGGACCCGCGCGGTGGCCATCCTGCCGGGATAGCGGGCCAGGGTGGCCATCCTGCCGGGATAG
>DAHWNE010000298.1 GCA_027340195.1 Acetobacteraceae bacterium
CATGTACTGGTTCCAGATCGGAGCCGCCACCACCGCGCCCGCTTGCCCGTGGCCCAGGGTGGACGGCGTATCGAACCCCACCCAGACCACCGTCACCAGCTGCGGGGTGAAGCCCGCGAACCAGCCGTCCTGGAAATTCTCGGTGGTGCCGGTTTTGCCGGCGATCGGGCGATGGAACCCCTTGCCGGCCGGGATGCCGGTGCCGCGCGTGACCACCCCCTCCATCATGGTCACCACCTGGAACACGCTGGCCGGATCGGCGATCTGCTTGCGGGTGTCGATCAGCTGCGGCGGGACGGCCGGGTTGTCGCAGGCGCAGCGAAGACCGCGCGGGCGCCAGACCACGTGCCCCTCCGGGTCGGTCACCGAGCTGATCAGATGCGGCGTCACCTTGCGGCCCTGGTTGTCGAGGGTGGCGTAGGCGGCGGCCTCGTGCAGCACCGTGGTATCGGCCGCCCCCAGCGCCGCCGGCAGCACCAGCGGCAGGTGTTTCACCATGCCGAACGCCTCGGCGGTGCGGGCGATCGATTTCATCCCCAGATGCTCGGCCAGCCGCACCGTGACCAGGTTCATCGACTGTTCCAGCGCGACCCGCAGCGGCGTCGGGCCGCCGAAATTGTCCTCGTAGTTATGCGGCCGCCACAGCCCGCCGGCGCCCAGGTTGACCACGATCGGCGCGTTGAGGAAGCGCGAGCTCGGCGAGTAGCCGCGCTCCATCGCCGTCAGATAGACCATCGGCTTGAAGCTGCTGCCCGGCTGGCGCTGGGCCTGGGTGGCGCGGTTGAACTGGCTCGCGCGGTAGCTCCAGCCTCCCACCATCGCCACCACCGCCCCGGTGGTGGGATCGAGGCTGACCAGCGCGCCCTGCACCTTCGGCACCTGCCGCAGCAGCGCCACGCGCCGCGCGCCGCCGGGCGGGTGGATCAGGATCACGTCGCCCGGATGGACCATCTGCGCCAGACCCGCGAAGGCGGGCCGCATGGTCCCGCCCGGGGTCATCGGCCGGTGCCAGACGGCGCCGCCGAGGCTGAGCGTCGCCTGACGCGGGGCATGGTCGGCCGCCCCGAGCCAGCCGACGCGCGGCGCCGCCGGGCTGCCGCCGGGCAGCACCACCGCCAGCCGCCAGGCGCTCAGCATCCCCGCCGGCGGGGTTTGCTTGGCCAGCGCCTTCGGCCACGCGGCGAGCGCGGCGGGGGGAATCGTGGCGAGCGGGCCGCGCCAGCCGCCCATCCGCCGGTCATAGGCCATCAGCCCGTCGCGCACGGCGCGCGTCGCCGCCGCTTGCAGACGCGGCACCAGGGTGGTGCGCACCGTGAGCCCGCCCGACAGGGTGAGGCTGTTGCCGAAGCGCTCCACCAGCCGGTGCTGCACATCGGAGGCGAACCAGTCGGCCCCGGCGACCGGGCGCGCCTGCACGCGCCCCGCCGGCAGCAGCGGTTCGGCCTTGGCGGCGGCGGCCTGGGCACGGGTGATGGTGCCGTCGTCGGCCATCCGGTCCAGCACCCAGTTGCGGCGCGCCAGCGCGGCGGCGGGCTGGTGCAGCGGGTCGTAATGGTGCGGCGCCTTGGGCAGGGCGGCGAGCGAGGCGTCCTCGGCCAGGGTGAGCTGGCCGAGCGGCTTGCCGAAATAGGTCTCGGCGGCGGCGGCAACGCCGTAAGCGCCGTCACCGAGATAGATCGCGTTGAGGTAGATGGTCAGGATCTGCTGCTTCGGCAGCGACTGGTCGATGCGCAGCGCGAGAAAGGCTTCCTCGATCTTGCGCACGAAGGTCATGCGGTGGCGGAGCAGCAGGTTCTTCGCCACCTGCATGGTGATGGTGGAGGCGCCGAGCGGGCGGTGGCCGCTGCCCAGATGCATCACGTCCCAGATGCCGGCGCGCAGGATCGCCACCGGGTCGATGCCGGGATGGATCCAGAAATTCTGGTCCTCGGCGGCGAGGAAGGCGTTCTGCAGCATCACCGGGATGTCGTGGAACGGCACCAGGATGCGCCGTTCGGTGGCGAGATCGGCCACCGGGCGGCCATCGGCGGCGTAGATGCGCGTCATCACCGGCGGCTGGTAATGGCGCAGCCCGGCGACCGAGGGCAGGTCCGAGCCGAAGCGCAGCCAGGCGAGGCCGGTGATGGCGGCGACGGTAAGGACGCCGAGCGCGGCCAGCCCCAGCAGCGCGCCCATCAGCCGCCGCGCCCAGCCGCGCCCCGGCTTCGGCGCGCGCGGAGCGGCCCGGCGCGGGCCGGGTGGGGCAGGACGGCGGGAACGGCGCGGCGTGAGCGGCTGGTCGGCGGAGAGCGAGGGCGGCATGGAGGCGCATATGGCGCCTTTCCCGGCCCGAGACCAGAAGCGTCAATCGAGCGTGAGAAGGGGCGCGCCGCTTCTTGCCCGCCGGCGCGCCCCCCGGGTCAGCGGCCGCGGGCCGCCAGGGCCGGCGTGGCGAGGCCGTTCAGGTCGGGATGGTGCAGCTCCACTTCCCGTGTCTCCGGCCCGGCGAGGGCGCCCACGACCATCAGCACCCCGCCGATCACCAGCAACACGATCGGCGTGAAGACATAGGGCATGAAATGGGCGAGGCCGAGCAGGTAGAACCCCGCAAAGGCCGGGATCACCACCGCCACGCTGTAGCCGATGCCATAGCCGCTGGCCCGGACATGGGTGGGAAAGCGCTCGCAGATATAGGGGGTGGCGATCCCCCAGGGCGCCAGCACCAGCGCGTAGAACAGCCCGGCCAGAACCGTGGTGGCGAGCACCGTGCCGCCCTCGAGCGCGTTCGTCACCATGGCGAAATAGAGCGCCGGGCAGGCGAGCAGCACGAACACGCCGCAGAGCGCGATGGCCGGCCGCCGTCCGATCATCTGGCTGAGCAGGGCGCAGCCGATGAAGCCGAAGAACTGCAAGATGCTGGCGAGCAGGAAGCCGTTGGTGGTCAGCTCGCTCGGCACATGCAGCTGCTGGATCATCATGCCCGGCAGCACCGAGGCCGCCTGCGCGGTCAGCCAGAAGCCCGACATCATCAGGAAGACCTGGCCGAGGCTGCGCAAATGCCGGCCCGACAGCACCTCCCGCAGGGGTGCCGCGCTCTTTTCCGCCGACTGCCACATGCCTGACTCGGGAACGCTGCGATAATAGAGCAGGAAGGCGAAGGCCAGGACGCCGCCGAGCAGGAACGGAACCCGCCAGCCCCAGGCCAGATATTCCGCCTTCGTGGTGACCGCCAGCATGAAGGCGGTGACCAGCGAGACCACCGCGAACCCCAGCGGATAGGCGGCCTGGATCAGGCCGCCGACGAAGCCGCGCCGCTCCTTCGGCACCATCTCCAGCGCCAGGGTGTTGTTGGAGGTGTATTCGCCGCCCATGAAGACGCCGTCGGCGAAGCGCAGCAGGATCAGCAGCACCAGCGACCAGACCCCGATGCTGTCGTTGCCGGGCAGCAAGGCGATCAGCGCCGTCAGGGTGCCGAAGCCGGCGATGCTGATGATGGTGGTGCGGCGGCGCCCGATCTTGTCGGCCCAGTGGCCGAAGATCACCGCCCCACACGGCCGCCCGAGCAGGGTCGCGGCGAAGGTGAAATAATAAATGGTGGTGCTGGCGGACGCGCTCAGCCCCTTCGGCAGGAAATAGCCGATCACCGGGGCAAGCGCGAGCACCGGCAGGTAGATATCGAAGAAATCGACCGCGAACCCGACGAAGCCGGCGACGATGGTGCGGCGGGCTTCGGGCGGCAGCTTCTGCTGGCCGAACAATCCTGATTTCATCGCACTCCTCCCTTTCGCCGGTTGCTTTCCGCACGGATGATCCGTCGGGCACCGGCCGCGGCAGGATAGGCGCCGTTCAGGCCGCGGGGGAAGCCTGGACGGGGTCATACGGTTGCGCGGGATATCGGGCGGGCGGGCTGTCCCCGCGAAAGGGGGGCGCCGTCGATGGCGATTGGTGCCCGCCGGGGGACTCGAACCCCCACGCCCCAGGGGCCGCGGATTTTAAGTCCGCTGCGTCTGCCGTTCCGCCAGGCGGGCCGCGCGCGCCCGGGTAGCAGACCCGACCCGCCTCGGCCAGCAGGTTGGACCGCTCCCACGGGCTCGGCCATACTCACGCCGAAGCCTCGGGGGAGACCGCCGCCATGCCCGCCAGCAAGGAACATTATCGCGAGGCGATGGCCCGCCTCGGCGCCGCGGTCAACGTCATCACCACCGACGGGCCGGGGGGACGCGCCGGCTTCACCGCCTCGGCCGTGTGCAGCGTCACCGATACCCCCCCGACCCTGCTGGTCTGCGCCAATCGCGGCAACGATTCCTACCCGGCCTTCATCGCCAACCGGGTGCTCTGCGTGAACACGCTGGCCCCGACGGGGGAGCATCTCTCGCCGCTGTTCGCCGGCCTCACCGACCACCCGATCGAGGCGCGCTTCGACAGCGCCGACTGGATCCAGCTCGCCACCGGCGCCCCGGTGCTGGCCGACGCCGCGGTCGCCTTCGACTGCCGCATCGACCAGGTGGTGAGCGTCGGCACCCATGACGTCTTCTTCTGCGTGGTGGAGACCACCCACCTCGGCCCGCTGCACGAGGGGCTGATCTACTACGCCCGCGCCTATCACCGGATCACCCGGCCGGGCTGACCCCCAGCAGGCCGCGCGCGGCCAGGTTGCGCATCAGCGCCCCCACCCCGAACCGCCAGGGCGCGCAGACATCGGTGGGCGCCATCCGGTTCACCAGCCGCCCCAGCCCCGGCGCGGCGATGGTGACGATATCGCCGCAGTGATGGGTGAAGCCCTGGCCCGGGGCGTCGCGATCCTGGACCGGGGCGAACATGGTGCCCAGGAACAGCACCGCCCCGTCCGGGTACGGGTGATGCGCGTTCAGCATCTGCGCCACCAGCTCGGCCGGATCGCGGCTGATGCGCGCCAGCGCCGAGCTTCCGGTCAGGCGGAACCCATCCGCCCCCGCCACCTCCAGGCTGACGGTGGTGGCGCGGATCGCGTCGAGGCCGAAGCCGGCGTCGAACAGCCGCAGGAACGGGCCGATGGCGCAGGAGGCGTTGTTGTCCTTGGCCTTGCCCAGCAGCAGCGCCGACCGCCCCTCCACGTCGCGCAGATTGACGTCGTTGCCCAGCGTGGCGCCGACGATCCGCCCGTCGGAGGCCACCGCCAGCACCACCTCCGGCTCCGGGTTGTTCCAGGAGGAGGCGGGATGCAGCCCCGCCTCCATCCCCGTCCCCACCGCCGCCATCGGCTGGCATTTGGTGAAAATCTCCGCATCCGGGCCGATTCCCACCTCCAGATACTGGCTCCAGGCGCCGGCGGCGGTCAGCACCTGCTTGAGCCGCGCCGCCTCCGCCGAACCGGGGCGCAGCCGGGCGAGATCGTCGCCCACCAGCGCGGTGACCTCGGCGCGGATGGCGGCGGCGGCGGCGGCATCGCCGCGGGCCTTCTCCTCGATCACCCGCTCGATCAAGGAGATGGCGAAGGTGACCCCGGCCGCCTTCACCGCCTGCAGATCGACCGGGGCGAGCAGCCAGGGCCGCGCCGGGTCGCGCGCCTCGGGCGGCGTGTTGGCGGCGATCGCCGCCACCGTCCCCACCGCCGGCCCGTCGGCCGCGCGCAGCGCCGCGGCCGGGTCCGGCGCCTCGCAGAGGTCGCGGATGGTGGGAAACGCGGCGGAGATGT
>DAHWNE010000304.1 GCA_027340195.1 Acetobacteraceae bacterium
CGGCGCCAGCAGGCAGTGCTCCACCCGCTGGAAATGCTCGGCGATCACGAACAGGCCCGACCCGGGCAGCAGGTGATGGATATCGGGCACCCGCCCGGCCAGCGAGTTCTCGCACGGCAGCATCGCCAGCGCCGCCCGCCCCTCGCGCACCGCAGCGATCGCCGCCTCGAAGCTCTCGCAGGGCAGGGTGGGCAGGTCCGGATAGGCGGTCCGGCAGGCCAGGTCGG
This sequence comes from Acetobacteraceae bacterium, assembly GCA_027340195.1. Classification (GTDB taxonomy): domain Bacteria; phylum Pseudomonadota; class Alphaproteobacteria; order Acetobacterales; family Acetobacteraceae; genus JAJZVS01. The sequence continues at coordinate 228 of DAHWNE010000304.1, forward strand.
AATAGGCCCCGGGCAGTCCCTGGAAGGCGATCGGTCCGGTCATCGCGTCGCCTCCACCAGGGCGCGCGCGCGCGCCAGATCCGCCGGGGTGTCCACCCCGAACGGGCCATGCGCCACCCGCGCGCAGCCGATTCGCATCCCCGCCTCCAGCGCCCGCAGCTGTTCCAGCCCCTCCCGCTTCTCCAGCAGGCTTTCCGGCAGCGCGACGAAGCGCGCCAGGGCGGCGCGACGATAGGCATAGATGCCGATATGATGCCAACGCGGCCCCTCGCCCCAGGGAATGGCGGCGCGGGAGAAATAGAGCGCCGGCGCCACCCCCGCCCCCTCGGCGAAGGCGCAGGCCGCCTTCACGAAGGATGGTGTCGCGGCCTCGGCCGCGTCGGCGATCGGCGCCACCAGGGTGCCGATGTCGCAGCCGGGGTCATCCAGCGGGTCCAGCGCGGCGCGGATCACCGCCGGATCGATGGTGGGCACGTCGCCTTGCAGGTTGACCACCACGTCGTGCCGTCCCTCCGGGTCCAGCCGGCCCAGCGCCTGGAAGACCCGGTCGGAGCCGGACGGCAGATCGGGGTCGGTCAGCACGGCGCGCCCGCCGGCGGCCGTGACGGCATCGGCGATGGCGGCCTCGCCGCAGGCGACCGCGACCGGGCCGATCCCGGCGGCCTCGGCCTGGCGCAGAACGCGCAGGATCATCGGCTGCCCGCCGATATCGGCCAGCGGTTTGCCCGGCAGGCGGGAGGACGCCATGCGGGCGGGGATGATGACGATCGGGGTCATGCGGCGGCGATGGGTGGATTGCGGCGCAAGTGTCGCTTCCCTATGCTGCGGAGCAGCTTAGGGTGGCATCCGGCCGGCGGCAACGCCGCGGGTGGGCTCTGAGTGTTCGGCAACCGGCGGGGAATTCGCGTCGCTATGGACAGTATGGACGTCAACAAGGGCGTGGCCGCGATCCTGGTCGCGGGCATCGCGTTTTTCATCACCGGCATGATCGGCGACAATCTCGTCTCCAAGACCCCGCCCACCAAGGTGGAGATCAAGGTCGGCGCGCCGGCCGCCACCGCGGCAAAAGGCCCCTCCGGCCCGGCCCCGATCGCGCCGCTGCTGGCGAAAGCGGACCTCGCCAAGGGCAAGGCCTTCGTCACCCAGGTCTGCGCCGCCTGTCACAGCTTCAATCCGGGCGGCAAGCCGATCGTCGGGCCCAATCTCTATAACATCGTCGGCGCCCCGCATGATCACGAAGCCGGCTTCGCCTATTCCGCGGCGCTCGAGAAATTCAAGGGCCAGCCCTGGACCTACTCGGCACTGAACCACTGGCTCTACAAGCCATCCGCCTATGCGCCTGGCACTCACATGACCTTCGCCGGCATCCAGGACAACCAGCTGCGCGCGGATGTGATCGACTATCTGCACACGCTCTCCCCGCACCCGCTGCCGCTGCCCAAGGTGACCGCGGCGGCCAAGGCGGCAGCCCCCGCGCCGGGCAAGACCCCCGCCCCGGGCAAGACCGCCGCCGCCGGGCCCAGCGCGCTCGACACCCGCCTCGCGGATGCGAACATCGCCAAGGGCAAGGCCTTCGCCAATCAGGTCTGCTCGGCCTGCCACAGCCTGAACAAGGGCGGCAAGCCGATCGTCGGCCCCAACCTCTGGGGCGTGGTCGGCGGACCGCATGACCACGAGGCCGGATTCGCCTACTCGGCCGCGCTGGAGAAATTCAAGGGCAAGCCCTGGACCTTCGCCGCGCTGAACCAATGGCTGAAGGACCCGGCCAAATACGCCCCCGGCACGCACATGACCTTCGCCGGCATCCCGCAGCCGCAGCTGCGGGCGGACGTGATCGTCTATCTCGACTCGCTATCCGACAAGCCGGTGCCGCTGCCGAAGGCGGGAGGCAAGAAATAGCCCACCCCGCGCCGGAACACCGCGCCGCCGCGCTCGCCGCGGCGGATGTCGCGGGGGCGGTGATCCGCCCGCTGTTCCGCACCCGTCCGGAGGCGATGCTGAAGGCCGACGCCAGCCCGGTCACCATCGCTGACCGGGCGGCCGAACAGGCGATGCGCGCCGTCCTTCACGCCCGTTGCCCGGACTGCGGCATCGCCGGCGAGGAGTTCGGCATCGACCGACCCGACGCCCCCTGGCGCTGGGTGCTGGACCCGATCGACGGCACCCGCGCCTTCCTGACCGGAAGGCCGATCTTCGCCACCCTGATCGCCCTGCTTCATCACGACGAACCGGTGCTGGGCGTCATCGACCAACCGGTCACCGGCGAACGCTGGCTCGGCGTGGCCGGCGAAGCGACGCAATTCCACGGCCCGTTCGGCGGCCTGCCGGCCACTCGCCCCTGCCCGGCACTGGCGGCGGCGGAACTCTCCGCCACCAGCCCGGAGATGCTGGGCCCGCACCGCCCGGCATGGGACCGCCTGGCGGCGCAGGTGCGCCGGGTCAGCTGGGGCGGGGATGCCTATGCCTACGGGCTGCTGGCGCTGGGGCAGATCGACCTGATCGCCGAGGCCGACCTGAAACCCTGGGACTGGGCGGCGCTGGTGCCGGTCATCCAGGGCGCCGGCGGGCGCATCACCGACTGGTCGGGCGCGCCGCTCCGCGCCGACGGCGACGGCCGGGTCCTGGCCGTGGGCGATCCGGCGCTGCTGCCCGCCGCCGTCGCGGCGCTGGCCGGCGGGTGAGACCCCGGCCGGCACGCACGGGCCGCCACGCGGCGGCGCCCGGAGCGGCGCCGATCCGGATGCTGGTCCTGGTGCTGACGCTGCTGCTGGCCGGCGCGACCCGGGTGCTCGCCGTCTCCCCTGCCCCCACCGCCGCCATCGGCATCACCGTCCTCGGCACCCCGCGTCTGCCCGCCGATTTCCGGCATTTCCCCTACGTCAACCCGCACGCCCCGAAGGGCGGCACCATCACGCTCGCCGCCATCGGCAGCTACGACAGTTTCAACCCGTTCATCCTGCGCGGCACCTCCGCCTGGGGCCTGGTCGGCCCCTGGGTGGCGATGCCCGGCGGCACCGGCGCCGGCGGCAGCGTCGGGCATGTGTGGGAGAGCCTGCTCACCCCCTCCGATGACGAGATCGCCACCGCCTATTGCCATATCTGCACCACCGTCACGGTCGGGCCGCAGCGCAGCTACGTCGCCTTCGACCTGCACCACCGGGCCCGCTTCTCCGACGGCCATCCCCTGACCGCGCGCGATGTCGCCTGGACGTTCCGGATGCTGCGGAAATATGGACGGCCCGGCTACGCGATCCAGCTCGCCGGGGTCGCCCGGGTCAGCGTGCAGGGGCCCTGGCGGGTGGTGTTCCACCTGCGCCCCGACGCCAATCGCGCGATGCCGCTCATTCTCGGCGAGCTGCCGGTGCTGCCGCGGTTCTGGTTCAAGGGGCGGGATTTCAGCCAGCCGCTGCGGACCCCCCCGGTCGGCTCCGGTCCCTATGTCATCTCGGCCTATCACCTCGGCCGCAGCGTCACCTTCACCCGCGATCCGCACTGGTGGGCGCGTCGGCTTCCCACCTCGATCGGCACCAATAATTTCGGTACCGTTCGTATCTCCTACTACCGCGACGCCGCGGTGGCGCTGGAGGCCTTCAAGGCCGGCGATGTCGATCTCCGGGTCGAGAACATCTCCAAAGTCTGGGCCACCGGCTATCATTTTCCCGCCGTCCGCAAGGGGCTGGTGATCCTGGCCGACATCCGCCATCACCTGCCGACCGGGATGCAGGGCTGGGCGATGAACACCCGCCGGCCGGTGTTCGCCAACCGGCTGGTCCGCGAGGCGATGGCGATCGCTTATGATTTCCAATGGGCCAACCGCAACCTGTTCTACGGCGAATACCAGCGCGACCTCAGCTATTTCTCCAACTCCCCGCTGGCCGCCACCGGCCTGCCGCAACCCGACGAGCGCGCCCTGCTCGACCCGTTCCGCGCCATCCTGCCGCGCGCCGTGTTCGACCGCCCGTTCACCCTGCCGGTCACCGACGGCAAGGGCGATGATCTGCCCGAGCTCCGCCGCGCGCTGGCGCTGCTGGAACGCGCCGGCTGGCGGGTGCGGCATTTCAAGCTGGTGAACGCCAAAGGCCGGCAGATGCAGTTCACCATCCTGCTGCCCGACCCGTCCTACGTCCGCATCGCGCTCCCGTATGCGATGACGCTCCGCCATCTCGGCATCCGCGTGCATGTGCGCGTGGTCGATCCGGCGCAGTACGAGCACCTCACCGATCACTTCGATTTCGACATGACATTGCTGGTCTATCCCGAGGGCAGCATCCCCGGCAGCGAGATCTCCGAATACTGGTCCTGCGCCGCCGCCAAGGCGGTCGGCTCGATGAACCTGCCCGGCATCTGCAATCCCGCGGTCGATGCGCTGATCCACGACGTGCTGACCGCGCCCGACCGGCCGCAGCTGGAAACCGCCGCCCGCGCGCTCGACCGGGTGCTGCTGTGGAACTGGTACCTGGTGCCGCAATGGACCACCGACCGGTTCCATGTCGCCTACTGGAACCGGTTCGGCCATCCCGCGCAAAAGACCCGGGTCGGCTTCGATCTCGACACCTGGTGGGTCGCGCCCCGGCTGGCCGCGCGCACCGACGCGGCGCGGCGGGCGGGAGGCTAGCGGATGGCGCTCTACCTGCTGCGGCGCGTGCTGCTGCTGATCCCGACGCTGTTCGGCATCATCGCCATCAATTTCGCGGTGGTGCAGCTGGCCCCGGGCGGGCCGATCCAGCAGATCATGGCCGAGCTGCGCGGACATGCCGGCATGTCGCAGATGACCGGCACCACCACCGACATGGGCACCGGGCTCGCCTCCCCGGGCGCCTATCGCGGCGCGGCGGGGATGGATCCCCAGCTGATCGCCCGGCTGCGCCGCAGCTTCGGCTTCGACAAGCCGCCGCTCACCCGCTTCCTCGACATGGTGGGCGGCTATCTGCGCTTCGATTTCGGCCGCAGCTTCTTCCGCGGCCAGAGCGTGATCGCGCTGATCCGCGCCCGCCTGCCGGTCTCCATCTCCCTCGGCCTCTGGTCCACCCTGATCGTGTATCTGGTCTCGATCCCGCTCGGCATCCGCAAGGCGGTGCATGACGGCACGCGCTTCGATACCGTCACCTCGGCGCTGGTGCTGACCGGCTACGCGATCCCGAGCTTCCTGCTGGCGATCCTGTTGGTGGTGTTGTTCGCCGGCGGCAGCTTCTGGCACATCTTCCCGCTGCGCGGCCTGGCCTCAACCGGCGCCGCCCACTGGCCCTGGCCGGCGCGGATCGAGGATTACGCCTGGCACCTGGTGCTGCCGCTCGCCGCCGTCACCGCCGGCGGTTTC
>DAHWNE010000305.1 GCA_027340195.1 Acetobacteraceae bacterium
CCGCCGCGCCCGAACCGCGCGCTGCGCCTAGCCTGGGCCGGCAGCGCGGTGCTGCTGGCGGCGGGGCTGATCGCCGCGCTGGCGCTGCACCGGCCGATCGCCCGCGCCTGGCCGCCCAGCCTGCGGCTCTATGCCGCGCTGGGCCTGGCGCGCTGAGGACCGCCCGATGTACCTCCCCGATGCGTTCCGCCAGGATGATCCCGCGCGGCTCGCCGCCGCGATCCGCGGCTGCGGCCTGGGGGTGCTGGTGACCCTGGGCGATGACGGGCTGGTGGCGAGCCATGTGCCGATGCTCCTGGACCCTGACCCGGCGCCGTTCGGCACGCTGCGCGGGCATCTCGCCGCGCCCAACCCGCAGGCCCGGGGGGTCGCGCAGGGGGTCGCGGCGCTGGCGATCTTCACCGGGCCGGACGGCTACATCACCCCGAGCTGGTACGAGACCAAGCGCCGCACCGGGGCGGTGGTGCCGACCTGGAACTACATCGCGGTTCATGCCTACGGACCGATCGCGTTCTTCGCCGACGCGGACCGGCTGCGCGACATCGTCACCCGGCTGACCGAGCGCCACGAGGCGGCGCGGGCGGACCCCTGGGCGGTGACCGATGCCCCGCCCGCCTTCATCGACGGGATGCTGCGCGGGATCGTGGGCTTCGAGATCCCGATCGCGCGGCTGGAGGGCAAGTGGAAGCTGAGCCAGAACCGCCCGCCGGCGGATCGCGCCGGCGTGGTGGCGGGGCTGGAGCAGGACGGCGCCGCGACCCTGGCCGCCGCCGTGGCCGCCCCCTTGGCCGAGGCGCAGCGGGGCTGAACCGGGGCACGATGGACAGCATCTTTCACGGCGACCTGACCTCGCCCTCCGGGCGGGCGCGGGCCTGGATCGACGCGCTGTTCGTCGATCACGCGATCTTTCGGCTGGTCTGGACCAACGCCGCGGCGGTGGCGCCCGGGGTGCTCTATCGCGCCAACCACCCGACGCCCGGGCAACTCGCGGCGATGACGCGGCGCTGGGGGCTGCGCACGCTGATCACCTTGCGCGGGCCGACCGGCAATGGCTCCGACGCGCTGGCGCGGGAGGCGGCGGCGCGGCTGGGGCTGCGCGTGATCGACATGGCGATGGACAGCCGCGGCCCGCCGCAGCCGGAGCGGATCCTGCGGCTGGCCGAGATCTACCGCGAAATGGCGCGCCCGGCGCTGATCCATTGCAAATCCGGCGCCGATCGGGCCGGGCTGGCGGCGGGGGTGTTCGTGCTGGCGAACGGGGGGACGGCGGCGGCGGCGGGGGCACAGCTGTCGTGGCGGTTCGGGCATGTGCGGCGGTCGCGGACCGGGATTCTGGATGCGTTCTTCCTGACTTATGCGGCGCAGGCGGAGGGGCGGGTGGGATTCCTCGACTGGGTGCGCGACGAGTACGACCCGGCGGCGCTGCGGCGGGCGTTCCGGGCCGGCGGGCTGGCGAGTTTCCTCAACGATCGGGTGTTGCGGCGGGAGTAGCGGGGAGGGGCACGGCCCGCCCGATGGGGGCGCCCGGAGGCCGCCCTTGCCCCCGCCGCCTCCCCCCGCTATGACGCGCCCCTTCGCGCGCTCCGGGCCTTGTCAGGGCATGCCCGGCCGCGACCCGCGCCCCGTCCGGGGCGCCGTCAACCCGGAAGGAGTGATGAAATGCCCAAGGCAAAGACCAAATCCTCGGTCAAGAAGCGATTCAAGATCACCGCCACCGGCAAGGTGCTGGCCGGCCCCGGCAAGAAGCGCCACAACCTCTCGGCGCGCAGCCAGAAGGCCAAGCGCAGCAATCGCGGCAGCCAGGTGCTGACCCCGATGGACGCGCGCACGGTGAAGCAATGGGCCCCCTACGGGCTGGCATAAGGGGCACGCGACATGGCACGAGTGAAACGGGGCACCACCACCCACGCCCGCCACAAGAAGGTCCTGGAGCAATCGAAGGGCTTCGTCGGCCGCTCCGGCACGACCTACCGCGCGGCGCGCGAGCGGCTGGAGAAATCGCTGCAATACGCCTACCGCGACCGGCGCAACAAGAAGCGCGACTTCCGCGGCCTCTGGATCCAGCGTATCAACGCCGCGGTGCGCGAGCACGGGCTGACCTATGCGCGCTTCATCGACGGGCTGAAGAAGGCCGGGATCGAGATCGACCGCAAGGTGCTTGCCGCGATCGCCTATGACGACGCTTCCTCCTTCGCCGAGATCGTGAAGAAGGCGCAGGCGGCGCTGGGGTGATGCGACGGGCCGGCCTTGCCTGCATGGCCGGCCCACGCTATCTGTTATCCGCAGCCCTCGGCAGTACGCCCCCCGCCCGGCCCAGGCCGGACTATCCACGGGGGGCCGATCCCGGGGGCTTTTCCGTTGTTGCCCCTTGTCCGGAACCCGGGCCATGCCCACCGCCATCCTGATCGACGGCGGCTTTGCCTTGCACCGCCTGCGCCACGTCGATCCGAAGCTCGACCGGCATGATCCCGCCGCCGTTGCGACCGCCCTTTCGCGCATGGCCCGCGACCATCTGCATGGTTTCGGCGCGCCGACACGGGAACTGTATCGTATATTCTTCTACGACTGCCCACCGTTGACCAAAAAGGCGCATTTGCCAGTGTCGGGCCGGCCGATCGACTTCGCCCGCTCCCCGCAATCGCGCTTCCGCGCCGCTCTGCATGATGCCTTGCGATGCCAACGTAAGATGGCCCTACGGCTGGGACATCTGACGGAGCACGGCGGTTGGCTGCTGCGTCCAGAGCGTCAGCGTGCCCTTCTGCGCGGCGCTGTTACCTGGGACGCGCTGACCGATGAGGACTTCCACTACGACGTACGGCAAAAGGGGGTGGATATGCGGATCGGTGTCGATATCGCCTCCCTAGCCTACAAGAAGCAAGTCGATCAGATCGTCCTGGTGGCTGGCGATGCCGATTTTGTTCCCGCCGCGAAGCTGGCGCGACGCGAAGGCATCGATGTCATTCTTGATCCGATGGGCCAGGGGATCGATCCCGCGCTCAACGAGCACATCGATGGCTTGCGCTCCTCGCGTCGAGCGCGTCTTTCTGCCGCGCCGGCCCTCGACGCATCCGACGCTTCGACGTTCTGACCCCCAGGATCCGGCCGCATGACCGACGACCTCCACGCCCTCGAAACCGAAGCCGCCGCCGCCATCGCCGCCGCCGCCGACCCTGCCGCGCTCGAGGCGGTCCGCGTTGCCCTGCTCGGCCGCAACGGCCGCCTCACCGCCCTGCTGCGCGAACTCGGCAAGACCCCGCCCGAACAGCGCCGTGAGCGCGGCGCCGCCCTCAACGCGCTCCGCGACCGCCTCGCCGCCGCGCTGGAAGCCCGCCGCGTGACGCTGGACGAAGCCGCGCTCACCGCCCGCCTCGCCGCCGAGCGCATCGATGTCACCCTGCCGCCGCCGCCGCGCCCGCAGGGCCTCATCCACCCGATCAGCCGCACCATGGAGGAGATGGCCGCCATCTTCGGCGCCATGGGCTTCGCCATCGCCGAAGGCCCGGACGTGGAGACGGACTGGCATAATTTCTCCGCCCTCAACATCCCCGCCCATCACCCGGCCCGCGACGACCAGGACACGTTCTACCTCACCGCCCCCCCCGGCGCGCCGCCGCCGGTGCTGCGCACCCACACCTCCCCGGTGCAGATCCGCGCCATGCTCGCCCGCGGCGTGCCGCTGCGCGTCATCGTGCCCGGCCGCACCTATCGCGCCGATCACGACGCCACCCACTCCCCCATGTTCCACCAGGTCGAGGGGCTGGTGATCGACCGCGACATCACCCTCGGCCACCTCAAGGGCTGCCTGATCGATTTCCTGCGCGCCTTCTTCGCCGTGCCCGACCTGCCGGTGCGCTTCCGGGCCAGCTATTTCCCATTCACCGAACCCTCGATGGAGGTGGATATCGGCTGGGACCGCAAATCCGGTGCCCTCGGCCAGGGCGGCGACTGGCTCGAAATCCTCGGCTCCGGCATGGTCCACCCGCGCGTGCTCGCCAATGTCGGCATCGACCCGCGCGAATTCCAAGGCTTCGCCTTCGGCATGGGGATCGAGCGGGTGACCATGCTGAAACACGGCATCCCCGACCTGCGCCCGTTCTACGACAGCGACATCCGCTGGCTGCGCCATTACGGCTTCAACCCGCTCGCCCCGGCGCTGCTGCACGAGGCCGTGTGACGATGAAATTCACCCTCTCCTGGCTGCGCGAGCATCTGGACACCCAAGCCGGCGCCGCCGAGATCGGCGCCACCCTGACCCGCATCGGCCTCGAATTGGAACGCATCACCGATCCCGGCGCCGCGCTCGGCGCGTTCCGCATC
>DAHWNE010000317.1 GCA_027340195.1 Acetobacteraceae bacterium
GACCGAGGCGCGGGAGGCGCAGGCGCGCGCCTCCACCGCCGGATTCGAGGACACTCGGACGCTGCTCGAGACCCGGCTGCGCGAGCTGCGCGAGGGCAACGAGGCAAAGCTGGCCGAGATCCAGCGCGGGGTGAACGAGCAGCTGCACGCGGCGGTCGAAAAGCAGATGACCGAGAGCTTCAACCGGGTGATCGACCAGTTCGCCGCGGTGCAGAAGGCGCTCGGCGAGTTCTCGGTGCTGTCCAGCCAGATGGGCGACATCAAGCGGCTGTTTTCCAACGTGAAAACGCGCGGCGGCTGGGGCGAGGCACAGCTGCGCGCCATGCTGGAGGACGTGCTGCCGGCGGAGGCGTTCGAGACCAACGCCCGGGTACGCCCGGGGTCGGACGAGGTGGTGGAATTCGCGCTGCGCCTACCCGGGCGCGGGGAGGCCCGCCCGCTGCTGCCGATCGACGCCAAGTTCCCGGTGGAGGATTACGAGCGGCTGCTGTCGGCGGCCGACGCGGGAGACGCCGAGGCCGAGCGTGACGCGCGGCGCAGGCTGGAACAGGCGGTGCGGGTGCAGGCGCGGCGCATCGCCGAAAAATACATCTCCCCGCCGGTCACGGTGGATTACGCGGTGATGTATCTGCCGACCGACGGATTGTTCGCCGAGGTGGCGCGACTCCCCGGGCTGATCGACTCGCTGGGGCGGGATCATCACGTGATGGTGCTGGGACCGAGCCTGTTTCCGGCACTGCTGCGCACCATCCATCTCGGCCACATCACCCTGGCGATCGAGCGCAACGCCGAACAGGTGCGCGGGCTGCTCGGCGCGACGCTCACCGAGATGGGCAAGATGGACGAGGTGTTGGGGCGGCTGGAGAAGAACGCCGGCACCATGACGAAGACCATCGGTGCCGCGCGCACCCGGACCCGGGCGGTCAGTCGCAAGCTGCGCGGGGTGGCGGCGGCGGAGCCGGAGGCGGCGGCGGCGCTGCTCGAACTCGATCCCGAGCCGGACGACGAGGCAGAGGCGGCGGAGGAATTATCCGGGGCCGGGCCCCCTGCCCCGGCAATCCGATTTTCATAAACTTCATGCACACCGGCCGGCGAAGCCGATACACACGTCCGATGCCCGATCTGTCCCCGGCCGCCCTGCCCTGGCCTATGACCGACTCTGCCGACCTGGACCCGGCGGACTGGCCGGGGTTTCGCGCCGGCGCTCATGCGGCGCTCGATCTCATGCTGGATCACCTGCAGACGATCCGCGAGCAGCCGGTCTGGCGTCCGACCCCACCCTCGGTGCGCGCGGCGCTGCGCGCGCCCTTGCCCGAGCAGCCGCAAGGCCTGGCCGCGGTGGTGGACCAGTTCGATCGGCTGATCCGGCCCTACGCCACCGGCAATCTGCATCCGCGCTTCATGGGATGGGTGCATGGGGGGGGAACCCCGGTGGGCATGGTGGCCGAGATGCTGGCGGGCGGGCTGAACGCCAATCTGGGCGGGCGGGATCACGCGCCGATTTTGGTGGAACGCCAAGTGATCGGATGGATGGCGGCGCTGTTCGGCTTGCCGGAGACCGCCGGGGGGCTGCTGGTGACCGGGACCTCGATCGCCAATCTGATCGGCGTGCTGATCGCCCGGCGGGCCGCGCTGGGGCCGGCGAGCCGCGCGAGTGGCCTGAGCGGAACGCGGCTGGTCGCCTACACCTCGGCCGCGGCGCATGGCTGTATTCCGCGGGCGATGGACATGGCGGGGCTCGGGACCGCGGCGTTGCGGATGATTCCCACCGATCCGGCCGGGCGGATCGCCCTGCCGGCGCTGGAGGCGGCGATCACCGCCGATCGCGCCGCCGGGTATCGGCCCTTCCTGCTGGTGGGCACGGCGGGCACCGTGGATACCGGCGCGATCGACGACCTCGGCGCCATGGCCGCGCTGGCCCGCCGCGAGCAGCTGTGGTTTCACGTCGATGGCGCGTTCGGGGCGTTGGCCGCGTTCGCCCCCGACCTGCGCCCGCGCCTCGCCGGCATCGAAGGCGCGGACAGCCTGGCGTTCGACTTTCATAAATGGGGCCAAGTGCCCTATGACGCCGGCTGCATCCTGGTGCGCGATCCGGCCGATGCCGAGGCCGCCTTCGCCGCGCCGGCCGCCTATCTGCGCCGCGAGGCACGCGGACTGGCCGGTGGCGCCCCCTGGCCCTGTGATTTCGGCCCCGATCTGTCGCGCGGGTTTCGCGCCCTCAAGGTATGGTTCACGCTCAAAACCCTGGGCGCGACGGCGCTGGGGGCGGCGATCGCGCGCAGTTGCAGCCTGGCCGAGATGCTGGCGGCGCGGGTGGATGCCGAGCCCGAGCTGGAGCGAATGGCGCCGGTCGGCCTCAATATCGTCTGCTTCCGGTATCGCTTTCCGAGCGACGCCGATGCGCGCAATGCGACGCTGGTGGCGGATCTGCAGGAAGCGGGGATCGCCGCGCCTTCCACCACCGTGCTGGACGGTCGGTTGGCGATCCGGGCCGCGCTGGTCAACCACCGCACGCAGGAGGCCGATATCGATGCGCTGGTGGAAGCGGTCCTGCGGCTCGGCCGGCGCTCAGCTTCGGGGTAGTGCCGACAGCGCGACGCCGCCCAGCACCAGGGCGGTGCCGGCCAGGAAGCGCGGACCCAATGGGTCGCCGAACAAGGCCGCCGAGGCGGCGATGCCGACCAGCGGCTGGCCGTATTGGGTGGCCCCGGCGATCCGCGCCGGCACCAGCGCCAGCGCGCGCAGCCAGATCAACATCCCCGCCACCGTCACCAGCAGGCCGAGATAGAGCGCGACGCCGATCACGCGCGGGGTCAGCTGCCAGCCGCCGGCGGGCACCGTGAACGGGGCGACCGCCAGCAGGCCGAGAGCGGCGAAGATCGTACTCCAGGCGGCGGTCGCGAGGGCACCTTCGCGCGCCGCGACCTCGGCACCGAAGGCGTAATAGCCGGCGATGCAGAGGGTGGAGAGGCCCACCAGTGCCTCCCCGCCGAGCGCGCGCGGGGTGGCCGCGGCGCCGCCGTGCCAGACCGCGAGCGCGACCCCCGCCAGGGCCAGGGCGAAGCCGGCGCCATGCACCGGCCGCAGCCGCTGGCCGAGCCGCAGCGCCACCAGCAGCACCGTGAGCACCGGAATGACCGCGGTGATGATGGTGGCGACCGTGGCCGGGCAGCGTCCGACGCCGGCCATCTGCGCAAACTGGCCGACATCCACGCCGAACAGGCCGAGCGCGGCCATCGCCGCCAGCGCGCGCGGACGGGGCAGTGGCCGACGGCGCAGCACCAGCGCGAAGACCGGGGCGGCGACCAGGTAACGCAGGGTCACCAGCGTGGCCGGGGGCACGTCGATCAGCCCCAGCTTCATCGACGGAATCGACAGGCCCCAGATGACGGTGAGCAGGATCAGGGTGGCGAGCGCGCGGGAGTCGGTGCCGCCCAAGCGGCGGTCAGGTGGACCCACGCGGCACCGGCGGAATCCCGAGATACATGAGCCGTTTGATCTCTCGTCGTCCATGCGCGACTGAATCCAGGATCAGTGCCAGCGCGAATGCCAGGAAGGCCAGGAGCACGAACGCGGCGGCCAGTACGGCGGTGGGCAGGCGCGGCACCAGGCCGGTCTGGAAGAACGTCACCACCACCGGCAGCCCCAGCCCCAACCCGGCCAGCAGGAACAGGCCCGCGCACAGGCTGAAGAACTGCAGCGGTCGCTCTTCTTTCACCAGCATCAGGATGGTGCGCAGGATGCGAAAGCCGTCGCGATAGGTGTTGAGCTTGGAGACGCTGCCCTCGGGCCGGGCGCCATAGGCGGTGGGGACCTCGCCCAGCGCCATGCGGAGTTCGAGGGCGTGGACGGTGAGCTCGGTCTCGATCTCGAACCCGGTGGCGAGGGCGGGGAAGGATTTCACGAACCGGCGGGAGAAGACGCGGTAGCCCGACAGCATGTCCGATACCCGGTTGCCGAAGACGGCCTGCACCATCCCGGTCAACAGCCGGTTGCCGAAGCGGTGCCCCGGGCGATAGGCCTCGGCGAGGTCGGAGACCCGGGTGCCGGTGACCATGTCGAGCCCCTCGGTCAGCAGACGGGCGACCATGGGGGCGGCGGCGG
>DAHWNE010000327.1 GCA_027340195.1 Acetobacteraceae bacterium
GACCGGTGCTGATCTTGGCGTGGGTGCCGGCGTCGATGTCGGGGTTGACCCGCAGCGCCACCCGCGCGGTGCGCCCGGTGGCGGCGGCGGCGGCGGCGAGGAGGTCGAGCTCTTCGGCGCTTTCCAGATTGATCTGGGCGATGCCGCCAAGCAGCGCGGCGCGCAGCTCGGCCGGCGTCTTGCCGACGCCGGAGAACACGGTGCGCGCGGGCGGGATGCCGGCGGCGGTGGCGCGCGCGAGTTCGCCGCCCGAGACCACATCCGCACCCGCGCCCTCGGCGCCCAGCAGGCGCAGGATGGCCAGCCGATCATTGGCCTTGACCGCGAAATGCACTTGCGCGGCAAGCCCGGCGGTGGTCAGCGCGGCGGCCAGCCTGCCGTAGCGGTCCCGCAAGGTGCGCGCGCCATAGACCCAGACCGGCGTGCCGATGGCGGCGGCGATGGCGGCGAGCGGCGTGCCCTCGGCCAGCAGCCCGTCGCGGGCGTGGCGCGACAGCATGGGGCGGGCGGCGATCAGCTCGGCCGCGTCGGGGTCGGGGGTGCTGAGGTCGGGGGCGTCCATCGGCGCAGTGTAGCGGAACCGCGCCGGCTTGACCCCCTATTCCGCCGTCACCAGCTGCCCCTGGTCCAGCACCAGCGCCGGCGCCGGGTGGCGGGCCACCAGCGGCTCGTTATGGGTGGCGACGATGACGGTGGTGCCCAGCCGGTTGAGCTCGCGCAGCAGATGCATCAGCCGTTGCGCCTGGGCGTCGTCCAGATTGCCGGTCGGCTCATCGGCCAGCAGCAGCTCCGGGCGCACGATCACCGCCCGCGCGATCGCCACCCGCTGCTGCTCGCCGCCGGAGAGTTCGGGCGGCAGCGCGTCCTCGTAGCCGGCGAGGCCGACCCAGCGCAGCATCTCGGTCACGTCGGCCCGGATCTGACCTTCGCCGCGCCCATCCAGCCGCAGCGGCAGCGCCACGTTGTCGAACGCGGAGAGATGGTCGAGCAGGCGGAAATCCTGGAACACCACGCCGATGCGCCGGCGCAGCGCGGCCAGGCGGTCGCGCGGGGCGGTGCCGATATCGATGCCCAGCACCGAGAGGCGCCCGGCGGTGGGGCGCACCGCCAGATACATCAGCCGCAGCAGGCTGGTCTTGCCGGCGCCGGAGGGGCCGAGCAGCCAGCGGAACGCGCCGGGCGGCACCTCGGCGGTGATGTCGTGCAGCACTTCCGGCCCGGGGCGGCTAGCGTGGGGGTAGCGCAGCCCGACCGATTCGAATAGTAGCATCCGGGTACTGTAGCAGATTCGCCCGGGCTATGCGGCCCGCCGCCCGCGTTCGGCCCGCCGGCGCTCGATCGCGCCCAGCGCCGCCCACATGGCATCCGGCAGCAACGGCATCCCTTCTTCCAGCACCCCCATCAGGCGCGCGGCCTCGGCGGCGGCGGCGCTGTCGGTCGCGGCGCCCAGCTCCTCGATGATCTCGGAGCAGCCGACCGCGCCGAACAGATCGGCGAGGCCCTTCAGATCATCGCAGATGCGCAGGATCGCCGCGGTCTCGAAGCTCGCCACCAGCTCGGCGAGGCGCACCGTCTTGCCGGCGGCCTCGTCGAGGAACTCCTGCACACAGGCGCGGGTACGTTCGAGGCCGATCTCGCCCACCATCGCTTCCAGGAACGCTTCCGACACCTGCGCCACCGGCGAGGCGCCGGCGGCCGGCGTCATCCCGGGCGGCAGCGCCGAGCCGCGCGGGGTGCTCGCGATCCAGCCGCGCAGCCGCTGCGCCAGCTGGTCGAGGTCGGTGGGCTTGCCCAGCACCGCGGTGATCCCGGCGGCGCGGCATTCCGCCTCCGCGCCCTCGCCGGCTCGCGCGGTCAGCGCGATCAATGGGATGACGCTGGCGCGGCCGGGCAGGGCGCGGATGCGGCGCGCGGTTTCGATGCCGTCGATGCCGGGCAGCATCAGGTCCAGCAGCACCGCGTCGAGCCCGTCATGCTCGGCCATGCGCAACGCTTCCTCGCCGGCGGCGGCAGGGAAGACGGTGAAGCCATGGCGGGCCAGGGCGGCTCCGATCAGGGCGCGGTTGGTGGCGTCGTCCTCGACCACCAGCACCCGCCCGCCGCCGCCGGCGGCAGAAGTCCCGGCGGGCAGCAGGGCTGACAGCGCCGGCTGCTCGGCCATCAGCCGCGCCACCTGGTTGGCCACCTCACCGGCGCTGGCGCCGCGTCGCAGCGCCGCGTCCAGGCCCTCGGGGCGGATACCGCCCTCGTCCACCAGCCCCACCAGCGCCACCGCCTGGCCGAAGCCGGAGCCGCGCAACCGCAGGCAGAACGCCTCCGGCGCCATCCCGCACAGCGCGAGGTCCAGCACCACCACGTCCAGCACGCCCGAGCGCGCCACCGCACGCTCCGCCAGGGCGAGGCCGACATAGCCGTCGGGAGCGGATTCCACGGCGAAGCCGAGCGCTTCCAGCCGCACCGCCAGCGCGCCGCGCTGCGCCTCCGGCAGGCCGACGATCAGCGCGGCGCGGCCGGCGAAGGCGTGGCGGCGC
>DAHWNE010000345.1 GCA_027340195.1 Acetobacteraceae bacterium
TACCCCCCGAGCCGCCGCGCCACCCGCGCCCGCCCCATCAGCGGCAGCAGCGCCCGCAGCTCCGGCCCGTGCTCCTCCCCGGTCAGCGCCACCCGCAGCGGGTGAAACAGCGCCCGCCCCTTGCGCCCCGTGGCCGCACCCAGCGCCGCCGTCCAGGCCGACCAGGTCGTCCGGTCCCACGGCTCCGCCGGCAACGTCGCCAGCGCCGCGGCATAGAACGCCGCCTCCGCCTCCCGCGGCGGGGGCACGATCTCGCCCGCCACCACCGTCCACCACACCCGCGCCTCCGGCAGCAGGTCCAGATTGCCCCGCACCGCTTCCCAGAACGCGGCATCCGCGCCCGCCGGCAGCCGGTCCGCCACCGCTTCGTAGGGCAGCCCGTGCAGCACCCGCCGGTTCAGCGCCAGCAGCTGGCGCGCATCGAACCGCGCCGCCGAGCGCGAGAACGCCGCCAGCTCGAACCCGGCGGCCAGTTCCGCGAGTCCCAGCGGCTCGGGATCGGCCGCGCTGCCCAGCCGCGCCAGATAGGCCGCCAGCGCCGCCGCCTCGATCCCGTCCGCCCGCAGCTGCTTGAGCGACAGCGCCCCCAGGCGCTTCGACAGCTTGCCCCCGTCGGTGTCGGTCAGCAGCGGCAGATGCGCGAACAGGGTAGCCCCCGGATCGGCCCCCAGCGCCGCCATGATGTCGCGCTGCACCGCGGTGTTGGTGACATGGTCCTCGCCGCGGATGACATGGGTGATGCCGGTCGCCAGATCGTCCACCACCGAGGTGAAGGTATAAAGCGGCGTGCCGTCGGCGCGAATCAGCACCGGGTCGGAGACCGCGGTCAGCTTCACCTCCCGCCGCCCCAGCACCAGGTCGGTCCAGGCTTCCACCCCATCCGTCAGCCGGAAGCGCCAATACGGGCGCTTGCCGTTGGCCTCGGCGGCGGCGCGCTGGTCGGCGGTCAGCGCCAGCATGGCGCGGTCATAGACGGGCGGCAGGTGCCGGCGCAGCCTGGCCTCGCGCTTGGCGGCCAGCTCCGCCTCGCTCTCGAAACAGGGATAGAGACGGCCGGCCGCGCGCAGCCGGTCGGCG
Source organism: Acetobacteraceae bacterium (assembly GCA_027340195.1). Lineage (GTDB taxonomy): Bacteria > Pseudomonadota > Alphaproteobacteria > Acetobacterales > Acetobacteraceae > JAJZVS01. Next base: position 1,078 of record DAHWNE010000345.1, read on the forward strand.
GCGGCGGCATAAGCGTCCAGCCGGTCGGACTGGCGGAAGGTTTCGTCCCAGCCGATCCCCAGCCAGGCCAGGTCCTGCGGAATCGCGGTGGCGAACTCGGGCCGCGAGCGCTGGCTGTCGGTATCGTCCAGGCGCAGCAGGAAATGCCCGCCATGGCGGCGCGCGAACAGGAAATTGGCCAGCGCGATCCGCGCGTTGCCGACGTGCAGCCGCCCGGTCGGGCTGGGGGCGAAGCGGACCCGCGGGCTCATGCCTCGGGGTCGTCCTCGGCGTCCTCGTCGCGCCTGGGGTCGAGCGCCCGCCAGTCGCACGCCTCCGCATCCGCCGGCTGATCGACGAAATCGCCGAGCTCGGCCTCGCTGCGCCAGCCGGCCGGGCCGGCGTCCAGGACCTCGGCGTCCTCGCCGAAGGCCGCCCAGGCTTCCAGCACCGCGCGCCGGTCGGCCCCCGCGGCGCGGCAGCGCTCGATCTGGTCGCGCACGTAGCGGCGGGCGAATTCGTTGGCCTGCATCAGGGTGGGAAAGCCGGCGATGGTTTCGATTTCGCGCGCCTCGGACGGTGCGGAGTGATCGAGCAGCCGCACGCGCCAGCCGCCCTCGGGGGCAAAGATATCGCTCATGGGCGGCAGATAGACGCCGCCAGCGGGGTGGGCAATGCGCGCGTCTCGACAGGCCTGCCGCCCTGTGATCCGCTGCCGGTGAAATTGGGGGATCTCGATGGGCATCCGGATCGGCGTGGATATCGGCGGCACCTTCACCGACATCGCGGTGGTGGACCCGCTGACCGGGCGCATCGCCGTCACCAAGCAGCTCACCACGCCGGCGGATTTCGGCCAGGCGGTGATCGACGGGCTGCGCCAGGCGCTGGCCGGGACCGATCCCGCGCAGGTCGGCCTGCTCGCCCACGCCACCACCGTGGTCACCAACGCGCTGCTGGAACAGCAGGGCGCGCCGGCGGCCTTCGTCAGCAGCGCGGGGTTCCGCGACCTGCTGGAATTGCGGCGCTCCTCGCGCGCCGATCTCTACGACCTGATGCAGGACGGGCCGGCGGTGCTGGTGCCGCGAAGGCGCCGCTTCGAGATCGGCGGGCGGATCGGCGCCGACGGGGCCGAGGTGACCCCGCTCGCCGAGGCCGACATCCCCGCCCTCGCCGACGCCATCCGCGCCTCGGGGGCGGTGACGGTGGGGGTGTGCCTGATGTTCTCCTTCCTCAACGACGACCACGAACGCCGGCTCGGGGCCGCCCTGCGCGCGGCGCTGCCCGGGATGACGGTGTTCCTGTCCTCGGAAATCCTG
>DAHWNE010000350.1 GCA_027340195.1 Acetobacteraceae bacterium
GACCGCGGTTTCCGAGGCGGCGTCGAGGCGTTCGGGGGTGAACTCGTGGAACACCGGCAGGCCCTGCACCTGCGCGGCCATGACGCCGATCTCGCGGTCGGTCATGCCGCGATCGGCGGCGGCGACCAGGACCATGACGCAGACCAGGGCGGCCTGGGGGTCGAGGCGGGCGGGGATGGGCATGATCGGGCCTCGAGGTGGTTCCCGGGGTGCATAACCGGGGCGCGGGCGCGCGTCACGGGGTTTCGGGGGGGATGGGCGGCCTGGTGGCCGCGCGCTAACCTCGGGTCGGATATCCCGAGGGAGGGGTGCGATGCCGGCCGACCGCATCGATCGCCGCCAGGAGGCGTTCCGCGCCGAATACCGGGCCCGTATCGCGCGCGCCTATTCGGGCCTCGCGCATGTGGCGCTGATCGCGGCCATCGGCCTGGCCGCGATCTTCGTCGCCCTGGCGCATGTCGCGCAACCGGCGTGGTACGAATTCCTGGTGATCCCGGCGGCCTTCGCGATTTCGAACCTGTTCGAATGGTGGATCCATCGCTACGTGATGCATCGCCCGGTGCGCGGGCTGATGGGCATCTATTCCCGCCACACCTTGGCGCATCACCGGTTTTTCACCGACGCGGAGCCGAGTTTCGCCTCGACCCGCGATTTCCGTATCGTGTTCTTCCCGCCTTACGCGCTGGTGGCCTTCATCGCGCTGTCGATTCCGCCGGCGTGGGGGCTGATGGCGCTCGGTCTGCCCAACGCCGGCTGGCTGCTGATCGCCACCAACGTGACGCTCTATCTGAACTACGAGCTCTTCCACTGGTGCTGCCATCTGCGGGACGGGCGCATCGTCGATCGGATTCCGCTGGTGAACTCGATCCGCCGCCATCACATCGCCCATCACGATCCGGCGATCATGATGGAGCGCAATTTCAACCTCACCTATCCGGTGGCGGACTGGTTCTTCGGCACCTCCGATCTGGCCTGCGGGCTGGTGGCGCATGTGTTCAACGGCGCCAGCACGCGGCACGTGCGGCGCGAGCTGGGGCGCGACCTGGGGCGGGGCGGACCCGCATGAGCGCGCCCGCCCCGCGCGGAGCAGCGAAGCGCGGGCGGGCGAGCCTGATCGGCGGGCTGGCGACCGGCGCGGCGGTCTGGGCGCTGTGGATCGCGGTCGCGGCGCGGCTGGGCTGGGGCGGGGCAGGGGCGGTGGTATCGGGGCTGGCCGCGGCGGCGGCGGTGGCCTTCTGGGTGCGGATCGCCGATCTGTAGCGGGCGCAACCACCCGCGCAAGGGGGAACCATGCCGATCGAGCATGTCGTGGTGCTGATGCTGGAGAACCGCTCGTTCGACAGCATGATGGGCAAGCTGCATGACGGCCGCGCCGATTTCCGCGGCCTCGCCGGCACCGAGGCGAATGACTGGCATCCCGCCGACGGCAGCCCGACGCGGACGGTGCCGGTCTGGAACGACCCCGGGATGACGGCGACGATGGCGGTGATCCCCGACCCCGACCCGGGGGAATCGTTCAAGGACATCGCCATGCAGCGCGAGGGGCTGTTCCTGGACACCCCGATGGGTGGCTTCGTCGATAACTACATGCGCCAGAAGCCGGCGGCGCGACCCCATGACCCGCGCGCGCCGATGCATTATTTCACCCCGGGCCAGGTGCCGGTGCTGAGCGGGCTCGGCACCGCGTTCGCGATCAGCGACAGCTGGCACGCCTCGGCCCCGTGCCAGACTTGGCCCAACCGGTTCTTCACCCATTGCGGCACCGCCGGCGGCTTCGTGGACAACGCGCCCTGGCAGCTGCCGTTCACCATGAAAACGGTGTTCAATCTGCTGTCCGAGGCCGGGAAATCCTGGGGTATCTATTTCCACGACATCCCGCAGAGCGCGACGCTGTCGGAACTCTGGCCCGATGCGCCGAGCCATTTCCATCGCTACGCGCGCTTTCACGACGATGTCGCCACCGGCCGGCTGCCCGCCTACAGCTTCATCGAGCCGCAATATTTCACCGATATGTTCGGCGCGACCCTGCCGAACGACCAGCACCCGCCGCACAACGTCGCCTATGGGGAGCAGCTGATCGCGCGCACCTACAACGCGCTCCGCGCCGCGCCGAGCTGGGAGCGGACGCTGTTCATCGTCACCTATGACGAGCATGGCGGATGCTTCGATCACGTCCCGCCGCCGTCGGCGGTGCCCCCCGGCGGGCCGAACCCGGACGGGTTCGCCTTCGAACGGCTGGGGGTGCGGGTTCCGGTGGTGATCGCCTCGCCCTGGATCGCCCCGGGCGGCATCCTGCGCGCGTCGCAGCCGTTCGATCACACCAGCATCATCGCCACGTTGCGCGCGCTGTTCGGCCTGGGGCCGCTGACGCCGCGCGATGCCGCCGCCCCCAGCCTGCTGCCGTTCCTCACCGCCGGGCCGAACAATCCGGGGCCGGAGAGTCTGGGCATCCCGCCGATCCCGCCGCCCTCGGCTGAGCTGCTGGAAGCGGCCCGGGCGCGGCCGGCGAATGCGCTGCAAGCGAGCCTCGGCGCCGCCGCGGCGCAGCTGCCCACCAGCGGCGCGGACCCTGCCGCGCATCGGGCACGGCTTGCCGCCGCGCCGATCCCGGTGCAAGCCGGTCCGGCCGCGACGGCGGAGTTCGTGGCGGCGCAGATGCGGGCATTTCTCGGGGAGATCTGACATGGACGTGGTGAGTGTCGAAGAACGCGGGCGGATCTCGCTGATCCGCATCAACCGGCCGGATCGGCTGAACGCGATCTCCTCGGCGGTGGCGGTGGAGTTGCAACGGGCGTTCGAGGCCTTCGCCGCCTCCGACCAGCGCGTCGCGATCCTGTCGGCGGCGGGCGAGCGCGCATTCTCGGCCGGGGCCGACGTCTCGGATCTGCCCGAGCTCTGGCGCTGCATCCCGGGCGTGGGCTTCGCCACCGACAAGCCGCTGATCGCCGCCGTCTCCGGCTGGTGCGTGGGGGGCGGGATCGTGATGGCGATGATGTGCGACCTGATCGTCGCCACCGAGACCGCCACCTTCTACTACCCGGAAGCCCGGCTCGGGATCACCGGCGGGATGATCTCCTCGCTGGTCACGCGGATGCCCTATCACCTGGCGATGGAGATCATGCTGCTGGGGTCGAAGATTCCGGCGCGGCGGGCCCATGAGGTGGGGTTCGTCAACCGCCTGACCCCGCCCGGCGGGCACGAGGCGGAGGCGATGGCGATGGCGGAGACCCTGCTGGAACAGGCGCCGCTGGTGATGGGCACCTTGAAGCGGCTGGTGGGCGAGATCGTCCCGCCCGGGCCGGTCGAGCGGATGGTCGCCACATCGCGCGCCATGGCCCGGGTGCGCGACAGCGAGGACCTGGCCGAGGGCATTCGCGCCCACAAGGAAAAGCGGGCGCCCCGCTTCCAGGGCCGGTGATCCCGGCCAGCTGGTTGCTGGCCGAGGATTACGCCGGATTGCGGGCACAGGGGCTGGGGTTGGCGGAGGCGGCCGGCCTCGACCCGGAGCCGCGCACGCTGATCCGCCCGCCGGGCTGGCGCTGGCTCTCGCCCCGGTTGTGGCCCGACCCGCTGGCGCGCTTCGGCGCAGCCGTGGCGGCACCCCGGCCCGAGGTGGCGATCGGCTGCGGCGGCACCGCGGCGGTGGTGCTGGCGGCGCTCGGGCGGCTTGGGGTGCGTAGCGTGCAGGTGCAGCATCCGCGCATGGACCCGCGCCGCTTCGACCTGGTGGTCGTGAACACCCATGATCGACTGTCCGGGCCGAACGTGATCGTGGTGCGTACCGCGCTGCATCGGGTGACCCCGGCGCGGCTGGCGGCGGCGGCGGAGGCTTGGCGGGAACGGCTGGGCGGGCTGCCGCGCCCGCTGGTTTCGGTGCTGGTGGGGGGCAGCAACGG
>DAHWNE010000372.1 GCA_027340195.1 Acetobacteraceae bacterium
CACCGCTTACACTGGAACAGGACATGGAACGAGATCAAATTAACCCGCAATACACCCACGCCGTCGATGCCGCCGTCGCCCGTCTTGCCGGTCACTTCGACGCGAGTGAAGCCGCTCTCGCGCAGCAGGCGCTGGCACAAACGCTCAAACGCTGTCGCATCGATACTCTGCACTCGTTGGAGCAGCTGATCCGACCAACCGATTACCTCGTCACCTACGCTCTGATCGTCTGCAGTGTCGTCCGGAACCTGATCCGACTTCTTTGCAGCAAGAGACTTTTTGTAGGCAGTGTAAACAATCTGCTTCAGCTCCGCATCCGTCTTAGCAGCACAACTACGACCGTATTCGGTCAGCACCCATACCCCACGCTTTGGATTGTCAATGAGTCCCGCAGCTTTGAGGAAGATTCTCGCCCATGACATGCGATTCAGCAGGATAGGTTCTCCACTTTTGGGATAAGTTATGTCTAGCTGCTCCTGCGAGGCATTGATTAATGATATTATGTTTTCGTTTATTTCTGTAACAATTCCGGATCCGCCAAGCCTGGCAAGCACCTCCAGGGTAGGTTTGAACAGATCGGCGTCTTTCGGAAGATCAACCGACTCGGCCATAACTAATCCTTCCGATCCACGGGTGAGCCGGACCCTGACTGAAGCGTCATCGGCATTGTGCTGGCGCAGCCATGGCGTGACCAGAGGGTCATCAGAGTCAACCCCGTATCGCACAAAGAAAATCTCACCTACACCACGACGGTAGAAATTTCTACTATTGCGGCTCTCGAGCAAGTTAGTTTAGCAAAATCCAACCAAGACAACAGACCAGAGGACGGAGCTCAGGGCCCCTGAACCGCCGCCCGACCGCATCCTGATCCACCCGCCCCCAACCTCATTCGCCAACCCGTCCGAGACACGCCGCCGCCCCGCGTGGCTCCCCCATTATCGGCGCCGTCCGCAACACCACCGCCGCCACCCCGCCTTCCCGCGTCCCGCCACCTCGCGCCATCCTCCGCCCTGGCATTCCCCGCCGAACCACGCTCCAATGCCCTCCCGACCGATCAGGAGCACGGCTATCTTCTGCCTCGGAATCCGCATTCGGCCCGGAGGTTCAGATCCACCCCACCCCCGCCTTGTCCCCCCGGCCCTCCCGCGCACCAACCGCGACATCATGCTGAAACGCTCCCTCCCGCTCGGAATGGCGCCCCCGGCATGAGCCTGCTCGCGATCGAGGACCTGAGCATCGGCTTCGGCGCGCGCACGGTGGTGAACGGCGTCTCCTTCGCGCTCGACCGCGGCGAAGTCCTGGCGCTGGTGGGCGAATCCGGCTCCGGCAAGTCGCTCACCGCCCGCGCCATCCTGCGCCTGCTGCCGCCGGGGGCGCGCCGCAGCGCCGGGCGCATCCATATCGACGGCGCCGACGTCACCGATGCCCCCGAGGCCAGCTTGCGCCAGCTGCGCGGCGGCAAGGTCGGCATGGTGTTCCAGGAACCCATGACCAGCCTCAACCCGCTGCACCGCATCGGCCGCCAGGTGGCCGAGGCGATCGCGCTCCACCGCCCCATGCGGCGGCGGGCCCTGCGCGCGGCGGTGATCGCCGCGCTGGCCCGCGCCGGTTTCGCCGATGCCGAGCGCCGGCTGGATGCCTTCCCCCATGAACTCTCGGGCGGCCAGCGCCAGCGGGTGATGATCGCCATGGCGCTGGCCAACGACCCGGCCCTGCTGATCGCCGACGAACCCACCACCGCGCTCGACGTGACGATCGAGGCGCAGATCCTCGACCTCCTGGCCGAGCAGGCGCGCGCCCGCGGCCTCGGCCTGCTGCTCATCACCCACGACCTCTCGGTGGTGCGCCGCTACGCGCGGCGGGTGGCGGTGATGCAGGCGGGCGGCATCGTCGAGCAGGGCGAGGTGGACCGCGTGTTCGCCGCCCCCGCGCATCCCTACACCGCCCGGCTGATCGCCGCCGAGCCTTCCGGCAAGCCGATGCCGGTCGCCGCCGATGCGCCGGTGGTGCTGGAGGCGCGCGACATCCGCGTCAGCTTCGCGCTCGGCCGGGGCTGGGGGCGGCGGGCGCGGCTGCCGGCCGTCGCCGGGGTCTCGCTCGCGGTGCGCGCGGGGGAAACCCTGGGGGTGGTGGGCGAATCCGGCTCCGGCAAGACCACCCTCGGCTTCGCGCTGCTGCGGCTGGTGCCGGCCACCGGGCGGGTGGTGGTGCTGGGCCGCGACTTGGCCAGCCTCGACCGCCGCGCCCTGCGCGCGGCGCGGGCCGACATGCAGGTGGTCTTCCAGGACCCGTTCGGCAGCCTCTCGCCGCGGCTCACGGTGGGCGACATCGTCGCCGAGGGCCTCAGCGTCCACGCCTCCGCCCTCTCGCGGGCGGAGCGGGCGGAGCGGGTGGCCGCGGTGCTCGAGGAAGTGGGCCTCGGGGCCGGCGCGATGGGGCACTACCCGCACGAGTTCTCCGGCGGCCAGCGCCAGCGCATCGCCATCGCCCGGGCGATGGTGCTGACGCCGCGGCTGATGGTCCTGGACGAGCCGACCAGCGCGCTCGATCGGTCGGTGCAGGCGCAGATTGTCGCCCTGCTGCGCCGGCTGCAAGCGGCGCACGGCCTCGCCTGCGTGTTCATCTCGCACGACCTGCGGGTGGTGCGCGCGCTGGCGCATCGGATCGTGGTGATGCGGGCGGGCACGATCGTGGAGGCCGGGGAGACGGCTTCGGTGTTCGCCGCGCCCCAGGCGGACTACACCCGCACCCTGATCGCCGCGTTGTGAGGGGGAGTCCATGAAACGCATCCGCCACCCCGACCGGCTGGGGCTGCATCTGCGGGTGGTGCTGGGCGAGCAGACCGCGATGGGTCCCGGCAAGGCCGAGCTGCTGGAGGGGATCGCCGCCACCGGCTCCATCGCCGCCGCCGGGCGGCGGATGGGCATGAGCTACAAGCGCGCCTGGGGGCTGGTGGAGGCGATGAACGCGATGTTCGCCGCCCCGCTGGTGGACGCGGCCAAGGGCGGTGCCGGCGGCGGAGGGGCGGCGCTGACGCCGCTCGGGGCGGAGATGCTGGCGGCCTACCGGCGGCTGGAAGCGGCGGCGGCGGCCG
>DAHWNE010000375.1 GCA_027340195.1 Acetobacteraceae bacterium
GGGCGACGAACTCCCACCAGTTGGGCGATTGGTAGGAGACCACGTCGCCGCGGGCCACCCCGAGGCCGGCGAGCGAGACGGCGATGCGGTCCACCCTGAGGTCGAGTTCGGCGAAGCTGAGGGCGGTGCGGATGCCGGTGAGGGAGGAGGTTCCGGTGATGGCGAGGCGGTCGGGGGTGATGGTTGCCCAGTGGCGCAGCCGGTCGGCGGCGAGTTCGCGGCTGGGGTCGCCGGGCGGGGTGGCGGGCAAGGGGGTGGGCGGCATGGCCATTCCATCCTTCCAATGCCGTTTTACCGGATGATCCGTCGCCCCGCAACCGCTATTCCAGTATTCCGATACGCCATTGCAGCCTTGGCCGCCGGCGCCTAGACTGCCCTGGCCCACGCGCCGCGCCACGGCGCGAACCCCATGCCGGAGGCACAGATGTCCGACTACCAGGACCTTCTCTACGAAACCGAACGCGGCGTCGCCACCATCACCATCAATCGCCCGAAAGTGATGAACGCGTTCCGCCCTCAGACCTGCGCCGAACTCATAATGGCCTTCCTGCGCGCCGGCTGGGACAAGGACATCGGCGTGATCGTGCTGACCGGCGCCGGGGAGCGCGCCTTCTGCACCGGCGGCGATCAGTCTGACCATCAGGGTCAGTACGGCGACGGCCAGACCCGTGGCACGGTGGGCATGCCGGTCGAGGAGCTGCACAGCGTGATCCGCGACGTGCCGAAGCCGGTGATCGCCAAGGTGCGCGGCTACGCGATCGGCGGCGGCAACGTGCTGGCGACCCTGTGCGACCTGACCATCGCCGCCGATACCGCCATCTTCGGCCAGGTCGGGCCGAAGATGGGCTCGGTCGATCCCGGTTTCGGCACCGCCTATCTCGCCCGCGTGGTCGGCGAGAAGAAGGCGCGCGAGATCTGGTGCATGTGCCGCCGCTACACCGCCGCGGAGGCGGTGGCGATGGGCCTCTGCAACAAGGCGGTCCCGGCCGAGCGGCTGGATGCCGAGGTGCGCGCCTGGTGCGACGAGCTGATCCTGCGCAGCCCGACCGCGCTTGCCATCGCCAAGCGGTCCTTCAACGCCGACAGCGAGAACATCCGCGGCATCGGCGCGCTCGGGATGCAGGCGCTGAGCCTCTATTACGCCACCGCCGAATCGAAGGAGGGGGTGGCTTCGGTCGGAACCAGGCGGACCCCGGATTTCCGCAAGGCAATGGGGCTGCGGTCGTTCCTGGAGGACCAGGCGTAACCGGCACCGGCGCGCCGACATCCCCCCCCTCGGGGCATCGCGCGACGTTTGGAGCAGATGGGATCGCGCCTGGGCTGAATCAAGCGGCGGATCGCGCTCGTTCGTAACTGGCAACGACGGCCCGGCCCGGTTGGGCAGCGCCGCCGCCCATGTCATGCTGCGCCCCGCCACCGGAGACGCGCCATGGACGAGCTTGCCGCGCTGCTGACCGACACCGCCGAGCGGCTGTTCGCCCGCCACATCACCCCGGCGCTGCTGCGCGAGGCCGAGGCCGGGATGTTCCCCGCCGCCGCCTGGGATGCGGTCGTCGAGGCCGGACTCCCGCGCGCCCTGTTGCCGGAGGCCGCCGGCGGCGCCGGCCTCTCCCCCGCCCAGGCGCTGCCGCTCCTGTGCGTCGCCGCCGCCCACGCGGCCCCCCTGCCGCTGGCCGAGGCGATGGCCGCCGTCTGGCTGCTGCATCGGGCCGGGATGGAGGTTCCCGACGGGATCCTGACCCTCGGTCTCGGTCCCGAACCGGAACGGGTGCCCTGGGGCGGCGATGCCGCGTTCGTGCTGCTCGCCGACGGCACCCGGCTCGCGTTGCACGCGCCCGGTTCGTATCAAGTGATCCCGGGGCACAACCTCGCCGGCGAACCGCGCGACGCGCTGCGGCTGAGCGGCCCCGCGATGGCTTCCGGCGCCGTGCCGGCCGAGGCGGCGCTGCGGCTGCTGGCCGCCATGCGCACCCAGCAGATCGCCGGGGCCCTGGCGGCGCTGACCGAGGCCACGCTGCGCTACGCCCAGGAGCGGACCCAGTTCGGCCGGCCGATCGGACGGTTTCAGGCGGTGCAACAATCGCTCGCGGTGCTGGCGGCCGAGGCCGCCGCCGCCGGCGCCGCCGCCGGGCTGGCCGCGGACGCGGCCGAGACGCTGGCGCCGCTTCCCATCGCCGCCGCGAAATCCCGCGCCGGCGAGGCGGCCGGCATCGGCGCGGCGATCGCCCATCAGATCCACGGGGCCATCGGTTTCACCCAGGAACACCGGCTGCACACCCTGACCCGCCGGCTCTGGTCCTGGCGGGAGGAGGCGGGATCGGAGCGCTTCTGGAACCTCCGCCTGGGCACCGCGATGGCCGAGGCCGGCGCCGAGGGGTTGTGGCCGCTGCTGGCGGCGGCATGACCCCGTTCGGGGCCCGGCTGCGGGCGTTGCGCGCCGCGCGCGGGATGACCCTGCGCGGCCTGGCCGCCGAGTTGCAAGTGAGCGCGGCCTATCTCTCGGCGCTGGAGCATGGGCATCGCGGCGCCCCGGGGCCGGGGCTGGTGCATCAGGTCAACGAGATTTTCGGGCTGATCTGGGACGACGCCGAGGAGCTGGCGCGGCTCGCCCGGCTCTCGCATCCCCGGGTGACGGTCAATACCGCCGGGCTCACCCCGGAACAGACGGCGCTGGCCAACCGGCTGGCACAGACCCTGCGCCGGCTGCCGCCGGAGACGGTGGCGGCGCTGCACGCGCTGCTGGATGCGACCGAACCGCCGCCTAAGCCACGGTTGCGTCGGCCGGCGCGGGCGCCAGAAATGCCGCGACCTCCGGGATCGCCCGCAGCGCCGCCAGCGCGGCCGCATCCGGAAGCTGCGGGCGGTCGCGCTCCGCGTTGACCATGCAGAGGAAGCCCATCGGCGCCTGCGCGCCGGCGCGGAACTGGTGCCAGGTCCAGGCCGGGATCGAGATCAGGTCGAAGGCCGCCACCGGGTAAACCCGCTCGCCCAACAGGCACTGGCCGGCGCCGCGCAGGATCATCACCGCGTGGGCGTGCTGGTGGCGCTCGAGGGTGGAGTAGCCTCCGGCGTCCATCTCGAAATAGCGCCACTCGCAGCCGAGCTCGGGGGTGGCGAACAAAACCTGGCGGGAGATGTCGCGGAACGGGGCGGCGCCGTCCTGCTTGTAGGGCATCCGGGCGACCTCGTCCCAGCGATAGTCGGGGTGGAAGCGGCGCGGTGGGGGGGGCTGGGGCATCTATCGGTCCCGGTGCGGATGGTCGGCGACGGCGCGCATGAAGCCGGCGGTGGCCTCGGTGAGCGTCTCGCGCGCCAGCAGCAGGCTGCCGCCGATCAGCAACATCGTGTCGGGGCCATGGAAGTCAAGCAGTTCGGGCACCCGTTGCAGGGTGATGCCGCCGGCCGGCACCGGCAGCGCGGGGCGGCCGGCCGGCGGGGTGCGGGCCGCGGCGGCGAGGCGCGCGCAGGTGGCGGCGGAGTAGCCGAACCGCCCGCCATGGGTGGGGAAGATCACCGCATCGGCGCCGAGCAGGGGGAACAGGGTGCCGATCAGGAATTCGGGGGCGATCCGCGCCGCCCCGCCCATGGCCGGGTGGGCGAGGAAGATCGCGTCCGGGAACTCGGCCCGCAGCGCCTGGAAGGTGGCGAGGCCGGCGATCATCGGCGCGATCAGGAAACAATCGAGCCCGTGATCCCGGGCCAGCCTTATCTGCGCGCGCATGGTGCCGTGATGGCCGCTGAGGCTGGGGGCGTAGGCGGTCCGCGTGCCGGCCTGGCGGATCGCCGCCGCGACCGCGGGCACCCGGGCCGCGAACGGGGCGGCGGCTTGGTCGGCGAGGCCGTGGTCGTCCTTCACCAGGTCGATCCCGCCGGCGGCGAAGCGATGGGCCAGCGCCGCGAGCCCGGCCGGGTCCAGCCCCTGGGGCTTCAACGCCGAGCCGGCGAGCGCCCGCCCGGAGACCCCGAGCCGGGCGCGCAGCCCGGCGATGCCCTGGCGCGGCCCGCCGAAGGCCGCCGCGAGCGCCGGCGGGACGCTGGCGTCGATCAGGGTCACGTCCGGATGCAGGGAGGTGTTGCCGAACAGCATGTTGAGCAGCTGCCCGGCATCCCCGCCGACGGTCTCCGCCGCGAGGCCGATCGTGGCGTCGGCCACCCCGCCGCCGCGGTCGGTGATGTCCAGCACCTCGCCCACCACCTCGGCCAGGATGCTTGGGGTTGTGACCGCCTCGGGCGGCATTTCGATGCTCTGTTCCACCGCGATGGCGCGGGCGCGGGCGACGGGGTCGGGGCCGCGCAGGCGGTAGGTGGCGATCAGGCGGGTCACGGCTCCGGCATCGCCGGGGCCAGCCGCCCGCCCTGGCGGTAGGGGGCGATGCGGCGGGCGAGGCCGGTGGCGTCGTCGGTCTCGATGAAGACGCCGCAGACGGTGGTCGGGCCCTCGGCCGGGGTGAGGCGCTCGCCCGGCATCTTGCGCCAGTAGCGCACGGTGGCGGCCTCCTTCGTCATGCCGATCACGCTGTCGTAGTCGCCCGACATGCCGGCGTCGGACTGGAAGCCGGTGCCGCCGGGCAGGATCTGCGCGTCGGCCGAGGGGCAATGGGTGTGGGTGCCGATCACCGCCGAGACCTGGCCGTCGAAGCTGTGGGCGTAGGCCATCTTCTCGCTGGTGGCCTCGGCGTGGATGTCGGCGAGGATGGCGGTGACGGTGGCGCCGAGCCGGTGCTTGGCGAGGAGTTCGGCGGTGGCGCGGAACGGGCAGTCCATCGGGTCCATGAACAGCCGACCCATGGCTTGCAGGACCAGGGCGCGGCGGCCGTCGGGAAGCTCCACGGTGACGGCGCCGGCGCCGGGCGTGCCGGGGGGGCAGTTGAGCGGGCGCAGCAGGCGCGGGTGGTCGGCGATGTAGGGGATGATCTCGCGGCGGTCCCAGGCGTGGTTGCCGAGGGTAAGGACGTCGGCGCCGGCGGCGAACAGGGCTTCGGCCATGTCCGGGCCGAGGCCGAAGCCATGCGAGGCGTTCTCGGCGTTGACCACGACGAGGTCGAGGGCGAGGGCGGCGCGGGCGGGGGCGATGGCGGCGGCGACGGCTTCGCGCCCGGAGCGGCCGACCACGTCGCCGATGAAGAGGATGCGCATCAGGGATGTATAGCGCGCCGGGGCGACGGGGGAAGGGGCGGGGTGGATTATTGTTGATATACCGCAACAATATGGGCGTGCGTCCGCGCTGCGGGATTGTCTCCCTCCCTCACTCTCGGAACGAGTACGGGATCGGCAGCAACTCCGGCGGCTTGAGGCCGCCCCCCAGCCAGACCGGCCGCTTGTCGTGGTTGTGACGCTTGTTGCGCGAGACCTCCCGCATCCGCTGCTGGAACGGGTGGTCGGGGAACATGCAGTATTTCCGCAGCACCTGCTCGTGGCTCATGATCTTCAGCCCGGCCAGGTAGTCGGCCCGCGCCTGCGCGACGGAGCAGCCCACCACCAG
>DAHWNE010000426.1 GCA_027340195.1 Acetobacteraceae bacterium
CGCGCTCGGCCGCCGGCCCGGGGTGGTGGAGGAGCCGTTCTTCCTGGCCGGCGTCGCCCGGGTTCCCGCCCTGACCCAGGCCGACGGGCTGCACCCGAACGCGGCGGGGGTGAAGCGGGTGGTGGCGACCATCCTGCCCTATGTGCAACGGGTGCTGGCGATGGCACGGACGGTCAGGCGATGAGGCTCTTCGTCGCCCTCGATCTGCCCGATACGCTGCGCGCTCGGCTGGCGGCGATGGCCACCGCCATCCCCGGCGCGCGCTGGGTGCCGGCCGAAAACCACCATCTGACCCTGCGCTTCATCGGCGAGGTCGCCCCCGACCAGGCGGAGGAGATCGACCACGCCCTGGCCGCCCTGCGCGGGCGCGCCTTCCTGCTGACCCTCGCCGGCGTCGGCACCTTCCGCAAGGCCGGGCGCGACACCCAGCTCTGGGTGGGGACGGCGCGGTCCGAGCCGCTGGAACGCCTGCAAGCCAAGATCGAGATCGCCCTGCAACGCGCCGGGCTGCCCCCCGAGCGCCGGCGCTTCCAGCCCCACGTCACCCTGGCGCGGCTGGGCGATGCGCCGGAAGGCAAGCTCGCCGGTTTCGTGCAGACCCACAACCTGTTCCGCGCCGAACCGATGGCGGTGGAACATTTCACCTTATTTTCATCCCGGCTCGGTAAGACGCAGGCGGTCTATACGCCGGAGGTCGATTATCCGCTGGAGCCGATGGCCCTGCGTGAGTGACCCCCGCCGATCGCCCCTCACCGCGTGACGGCGAAGCCGCGGGTGGGCGGTCGGCCATTCGGCCAGCCGCCACGCGAGGGGGCGACGCGAGGGCATGCCTCAGAACTTCGAGACCCGGGTCTCCTTGCCGGTGATGAACTCGAGCAGCGCCGGCTTGCCCTCCCGCGTCTGGGCGATGCCGCGCCGAATGGCGGCGGCGATGTCGCCCGGCTCGGTCACCCGCTCCCCGTAGCCGCCGAAGGCGCGGGCCATCGCCGCGTAATCGCCTGAGATATCGGTGGAGCGGTATTTCTCGGTCGAGATCGGCATCACCTTGAGCTCGATCGCCATCGAGAAATTGTTGAGCAGGATGGACAGGATCGGGATCCGCTCGCGCACCGCGGTCTCGAAATCCATCCCGGTGAAGCCGATCGCGGCATCGCCCCAGAGGTTGATGCACAGCTTGTCGGGCGCGGCGAGCTTGGCGCCCATCGCAAGGCCGAGCCCCATGCCGAGCTGGGTGGTCTTGCCCCAGCCGATATAGGACATCGGCGCGGTGGAGACCCAGAACGGCGAGATCTGATCACGCGGGCTGCCGGCGTCGTGGGTGATGATGGTGTTGGCCGGATCGACCGCGCGCATCAGCTCGGCGATGACCCGGTAGGGCGACAGCGGCGCCGAGTTATGCTCCAGCAGCGGGCGCCATTCGGCCATCCATTCCTCGCGCACGCGGGCGATCTCGGCCACCACGGCGGAGGCGTCGCGCGGCGCCTTGATGCTCTGCTGCAATTCCGCCGTCAGCGCCGCCAGCACCAGCTGCGCGTCGCCCAGCAGCGCGCCGGCCAGCGGCACGTCCTTCGCCAGGTGGTCGGGCTCGTTGGTGGACTGGATGAAGCGCTTGCCCTTCGGGAACTTGATGCCGAAATTGGTCTCGGTGAAGGAACAGCCGATGCCGATGATGAGGTCGGCGTTGGCGACGAAATGATGCACCGGCTTGGGCACCGCGTTGCCACCGGAGCCGAGCGAGAGCAGGTGGTCCTCGGGGAAGGCACTCTTGCCGCCGAGGCTGGTGGTGACCGGCGCGCCGAGCAGTTCGGCGAAGCGGCGGAGCTCGGCCCAGGCGCCGGCCCAGTGGACGCCGGTGCCGGCATAGATGACCGGGCGCTTGGCGGCGAGGATCAGGGCGGCGGCGCGCGCCACGTCATCGGGGGCCGGGCCGCTGCGGGCGCGCAGCACCGGAGTGTAGTCGAGCTCGCCGATCTCATCGCCCCAGATGTCGGTCGGGATCTCGACGATGCAGGGTCCGCCGCGGCCGTTCTTGAGGCGGGAGAAGGCGCGGCGCATGGCATGCGGCACCTCCGACGGCACCACCGCCCATTCGGCGGATTTGGCGACGCCGCGCATCTCGCGGGAGGAAGAGAAATTGGGATCGATCCCGGCGATCCGGCGCGGGTAGCCTTGCGGGATCACCAGCAGGGGGACGGATTCGCTGAACGCTTGGGCGACGCCGCCATAGGCGTTCTCGGCCCCCGGGCCGTGCTGCATGCAGAAGGCGCCGATCTTGCGCCCGGAGGTGACGCGGGAGATGGCGTCGGCCATGTGCAGCCCGATCCGCTCCTGGCGGACGATGATGGGGCGGATATCGGCGGCGGCGGCGTATTCCAGCAGGTGGTTGACCGGGTAGCCGCAGAGGATCTCGACGCCCTCCCGTTTCATGATCTCGGCGATCGCGGTCCCGACTTTCATGGCTTGCGCCGTCCCTTGGGTGTGGGGGGGACGCTACGGCCGGGGCGGCGGGCTGGCAACCGGGGTCGGGTGGGCGACGATGACCGTTGGCGTGCCGGAATGGCATGGCCCCGTGCCCCCGCCGCCCCCATCGTCTTGCCCCGGAACGATACCCCGCCCTTCCCCCCCACGCCCGGCCCCGGCATCCTGCGCCCGCCCGCAAGGACCCCGCATG